>NZ_JAUSKL010000051.1 GCF_030646925.1 Candidatus Binatus sp.
TGCAGGCGGCTCTTCAAGTCGGTTATAAAATCTCTTGGCTTAACTAAGAGGGACTGACCGATACTGTTGGGCTGGAGAGTAGCAGAGGGAGATGGAATTCCCGGTGTAGTGGTGATATGCGTAGATATCGGGAGGAACACCAGTGGCGAAGGCGGTCTCCTAGGCTGTTCCTGACGCTGAGGCCTGAAAGCGTGGGGAGCAAACCGGATTAGATACCCGGGTAGTCCACGCCCTAAACGGTGAGCACTAGGTATGGGGGGTATCGACCCTCTCTGTGCCGCAGCTAACGCTTTAAGTGCTCCGCCTGGGGACTACGGTCGCAAGACTAACACTCAAAGGAATTGACGGGGGCCCGCACAAGCGGTGGAGCATGCTGTTCAATTCGACGCGACGCGAAGAACCTTACCTGGGCTAGACAACGGCGGACCGCCTGAGAAATCAGGCTTTCCCTTCGGGGACTGCCGGTTCAGGTGTTGCATGGCTGTCGTCAGCTCGTGTCGTGAGATGTTGGGTTAAGTCCCGCAACGAGCGCAACCCCTGCCCTTAGTTGCCACCAGGTAATGCTGAGCACTCTAGGGGGACTGCACGGGTCAACCGTGAGGAAGGCGGGGACGACGTCAAGTCATCATGGCCCTTATGTCCAGGGCTACAAGCGTGCTACAATGGGCTACACAAAGGGTTGCAAACTCGCGAGAGCCAGCTAATCCCAAAAAGTAGTCCTCAGTTCGGATCGGAGTCTGCAACTCGACTCCGTGAAGTTGGAATCGCTAGTAATCGCGGATCAGAACGCCGCGGTGAATACGTTCTCGGGCCTTGTACACACCGCCCGTCACGCCATGGAAGTCTGCTGTACCGGAAGTCGGTGCACCAACCCGCAAGGGAGGTAGCCGCCTATGGTATGGCCGGTGACTGGGGCGAAGTCGTAACAAGGTAGCCGTAGGGGAACCTGCGGCTGGATCACCTCCTTTCAACGAGTGATGCTGCTGCTCTTCGGAGTGGCGGCCATTCGAGGTCAATCGCCGGGTAACACCGGTCGGTTTCGACCGTGGCAGCAAGTCGCTTCCACCCCCGCTCGCACTACTATTCGGTTTTGAGAGGCCAGCCCTTTGGGGTTGTTCTTTGACAAGATTTCGGATCAATAATCGATACTGGATTTCGAGGCTGCGCATGGCCGGCCGACGCTCACAATTTCAGGGGGCCTATAGCTCAGCTGGCTAGAGCGTGCCCCTGATAAGGGCAAGGTCGGTAGTTCGACTCTACCTAGGCCCACCACTTAGCCACTTGATCAAAGGCGGTGCCGGCTCGAAAGGTTAACAGGGCTTGGGGGCGGTAGCTCAATTGGGAGAGCATCGGCTTTGCAAGCCGGGGGTTGCCGGTTCAATCCCGGTCCGCTCCACCAGTATCAGGATGACCGGACGCGAATGCGCGTCCGAGGCAATTTTTGGCTCCGCGCCGAGTCGCAAGATAGGGCGTGGATGCCGATCCGGTCTTTGACAACTGAATAGTAGGGTATCTTCAAGTGTAGTTAGTAGAGCCTTGTATGTGACTCGAGACCTTAAGTGGTCAAGCTACTAAGGGCACACGGTGGATGCCTTGGCGCAAGCAAGCGAAGAAGGACGTGGCTGGCTGCGAAAAGCTCCGGGGAGCCGCCTAGCAGGCTTTGATCCGGAGATGTCCGAATGGGGCAACCCGGCATCCTTAATCGGATGTCATCGCGCGCTGAATACATAGGCGCGCAGAAGCGAACGCAGGGAAGTGAAACATCTCAGTACCTGCAGGAAGAGAAAACAAATCAGAGATTCCCTCAGTAGCGGCGAGCGAACGGGGAACAGCCCAAACCTCACCTAGTGATAGGTGTGGGGTTGTGGGGCTGCTTCAGGGTTTACCCGGGAAGTTACAAAGGCGATTGATAGTCAAAGGCCCCTGGAAAGGGCAACCATAGAGGGTGATAGTCCCGTAGGCGAAATCGATTGCTCTTCCTGGAAGCAGTTCCCGAGTACCGCGGAACACGTGCAATTCCGTGGGAAGCTGGCAGGACCATCTGCCAAGGCTAAATATGAGCTTGCGACCGATAGCGTACCAGTACCGTGAGGGAAAGGCGAAAAGAACCCCGGTGAGGGGAGTGAAATAGAACCTGAAACCGTGTGCCTACAAGCAGTGGAAGCCAGGTGAGCCCGGAAGCAATTCCGGTCTCCGGGTGACCGCGTGCCTTTTGCTTAATGAGTCTGCGACTTACTAGGCGTGGCAAGGTTAAGCCGTAAAGAGGTGTAGCCGTAGCGAAAGCGAGTTCGAATAGAGCGTCAAGTCGCGTTTAGTAGACCCGAAGCGGGATGATCTACCCATGGTCAGGGTAAAGCGGCAGTAAAATGCCGTGGCGGCCCGAACCGGTGAAGATTGAAAACTTCTCGGATGAACTGTGGGTAGGGGTGAAAGGCTAATCAAATTCCGTGATAGCTGGTTCTCCTCGAAATATATTGAGGTATAGCCTCAGGTGATGGCTGGTGGAGGTAGAGCACTGGATGGGCTAGGGTCCCTACCAGGATACCAAACCTAACCAAACTCCGAATGCCACCAAGCTTAACCTGGGAGTCAGACTACGGGCGATAAGGTCCGTGGTCAAAAGGGAAACAGCCCAGACCGCCGGCTAAGGCCCCAAAGTCGATGCTAAGTGGGAAAGGATGTGGGAGCGCCCAGACAACCAGGAGGTTGGCTTAGAAGCAGCCATCCTTTAAAGAAAGCGTAACAGCTCACTGGTCAAGCGAACCTGCGCCGAAAATGTAACGGGGCTTAAGCATCGCGCCGAAGCCGCGGGCTTCGCCAGTTCGCTGGCGGAGCGGTAGAGGAGCATTCTGGTTGCCAATGAAGTACGACCGGCAAGGACGTATGGAGGTCCCAGAAGTGATTATGCAGACACGAGTAGCGATAAAGAGGGTTAGAAACCCTCTCGCCGTGAGTCCAAGGTTTCCTGGGTAAAGATAATCTTCTCAGGGTTAGTCGGTGCCTAAGCCGAGGCTGAAAAGCGTAGGCGATGGAAAGCAGGTTAATATTCCTGCACCAGCAGTTTGTCGTTTGAGTGATGGGGTGACGGAGGAGGGTAGGTTATCCGGGTGTTGGATGTCCCGGTTCAAGCCCGTAGGCGGAAGCGGTAGGTAAATCCGCTGCTTCATTAACGCCGAGAGGTGATGTCGAGCGATTCCGTCAGGTCTCGCGAAGTAACTGATCCCATGCTCCCGAGAAAAACCTCTAAACGAGACAAACTGGTGACCGTACCACAAACCGACTCAGGTGGACGGGTAGAGCATACCAAGGCGCTTGTGAGAACTGTGGTTAAGGAACTCAGCAAATTGACACCGTAACTTCGGAAGAAGGTGTGCCTGCTGATGTGATGGGCTTCGCGCCCAAGAGCATCGGCGGGTCGCAGAGAGCAGTGGGTAGCGACTGTTTAGCAAAAACACAGGACTATGCTAAGCCGCAAGGCGATGTATATGGTCTGACGCCTGCCCGGTGCCGGAAGGTTAAGGGGACCCGTTAGCCCGCAAGGGCGAGGCGGGGAACCGAAGCCCCGGTAAACGGCGGCCGTAACTATAACGGTCCTAAGGTAGCGAAATTCCTTGTCGGGTAAGTTCCGACCTGCACGAATGGCGTAACGATTTCCCAGCTGTCTCGACCACAGACACAGCGAAACTGCACTCTCGGTGAAGATACCGAGTACCCGCGGCAGGACGGAAAGACCCTGTGCACCTTTACTATAACTTTGCAGTGAATCTAGGGATTTCATGTGTAGGATAGGTGGGAGGCTATGAAGTGAGGGCGCTAGCTCTCATGGAGCCAACCTTGAAATACCACCCTTGTGATTCTTGGCTTCTAACCATCACTCTTACCGGGTGTGGGACACTGCATGGTGGGTAGTTTGACTGGGGCGGTCGCCTCCCAAAAGATAACGGAGGCGCGCGAAGGTTCTCTCAGGCTGAGTGGAAACCAGCCGTTGAGTGTAATGGCATAAGAGAGCTTAACTGCGAGAGCGACGGCTCGAGCAGGTGCGAAAGCAGGTCATAGTGATCCGGTGGTCCCGTATGGAAGGGCCATCGCTAATCGGACAAAAGGTACGCCGGGGATAACAGGCTTATCTCCCCCAATAGTTCACATAGACGGGGAGGTTTGGCACCTCGATGTCGGCTCGTCACATCCTGGGGGTGGAGTAGCTCCCAAGGGTTCGGCTGTTCGCCGATTAAAGTGGCACGCGAGCTGGGTTCAGAACGTCGTGAGACAGTTCGGTCCCTATCCGCCGTGGGCGAAGGATACTTGAGAGGAGCTGTCCTTAGTACGAGAGGACCGGGACGGACGTACCTCTGGTGTACCGGTTGTGGCGCCAGCCGCATCGCCGGGTAGCCATGTACGGACGGGATAACCGCTGAAAGCATATAAGCGGGAAGCCCACCTCAAGATTAGGTATCCCGATCGTAAGATCCTAAAGGCCCCTTCTAGACCAGGAGGTTGATAGGCCAGAGGTGGAAGCGCTGTAAGGCGTGGAGCTGACTGGTACTAATCGGCCGTGAGGCTTGACCACTAACTATCTGCTTGCTTGCAAGCCGGTAGTCGCCGGAACCTATCCGAGTTCCAATCGCTAATCGGATAGGACGGCAAAGGTCGAGTCACAAACAGGACTTGAAAGCGCATTTGAAGACCCTACATTCAGTTAGTCGGAGCTTGAGCACCGACGCCAGCGACCTAACACGTCGCGGCGCAGGTTCGACAGGTTTCCGGTCGCCATGGCGAAGGGGAAACACCCGTTCCCATCCCGAACACGGCAGTTAAGCCCTTCAGCGCCGATGGTACTGTGACCGTAGGCGTCACGGGAGAGTAGGACGCGGCCGGGGAATCACGAGGGCGGAATCGAAAGGTTCCGCCCTTTTTTATAGTCTACGATGCCCGCTTCACGATGACGCTCATCCGACCAGATTCACTTCACGATCACGCTTAGCGTGAAAATCTTCGCGGGCGGCTTGTCCGTTTCCCATGGACGCGAGTAGCCAAGCTCAAGCGCACCGGTTCCAGCGGATTTCGCAGTGAAGCGCGTGATTTCGTTCCACGTCGCACGGGGCATCGCGCTGCCAGTTTGTTCATAGGTCGGATCACCGGCCTGCTCGATGATGCTGCTATCGATTTTCGACACCTTCCAGGTGTAGCCGGTGCCCGAAGTAGCCTTGAGCGATACGGCGAGGTCGTCGCCGTGCGCGAGCACCACTCCGCCGCCGTTGTCCTGCTCGGTCACTGTGACGGTTCGAGCTAGTGCCGTGGACCCGACCATCAAAATCACGCCGAGCATCGCGAACAGTAGCACCGATGCTCGATGCGACTGAGGTTATGGTGCTTGGGACGCGCAAGATGGCCAGCGCGTAGCTAGTCCTTTTCGTAGTGCCTGATTTCGATCAGGTGCTTGTTCGGATCGAACAGATAGAGCGCCTTGCCCATCCCTTCGGCGCCGCCCTCCTCGCCCGGTCCACGCATGTTGTTCGCCGCGTGAAACGAGTCGCCGTACTCGAGGCCGGCCGCGCGGATTCGCTCGAATGCGCTCTCGAACTCGGACCGCGTCATCGAAAACGCGAGATGTTCGTTGCCTTTGGTTCCCCACGGCGCCAATTGCAGCACCAAGCTTGGCGTGACGCGAATCACCGAGAACGGTTCGCGCTCGCCGTCGTAGGTGAGTCCGATGATTCGCGTGTAAAAATCGATGCTCTTCTCGCGATCGTTGATCGCGAGTATCAGATGGTCGAGCTGCGGCGGCATAGCGCGATACCTCCTGTTGCCAGGATTTCTTGTACGCGCCGTTCACGATACGTGCAATCGAAGAGGTATCGGCGGTAGTGCTTCCAGTCCGGACGGCGCTCGCTCAAATCTCGCCGCGGACCCCCTGGGTAGCCGAGAGCACGCGCACTTTCACGTGATGCTCCGATTGCGCGAGCGATCCCCAGTGCATCGCGAAATTCTCGAGCTGTACGTCGGGCTGGAATCGCTCCGAGACGCCCATCACGACCTCGTCGGCGCCCAGCAGATACGCGATTCGCGCGATCGCGTGAATCTGATCGTTCGAGACCGCGACCAGTTGCGAAACCGCGCGCCCGTGGTCCTCGCAAGTTTTGACCACTCGGCTGAAGAGTTTCTGTTCGGTATCGGTGAAGAGCTGGACGCCGTCGCTCGAGGCGAGACCTTTTTCCATGCGCACGGTCAGCGCAATCAATTCCGCATGGTCCGGTTCAGATAGATAGCGATGCAGATGCGACAGATTGCCCGGGTCGCGAATCGCAATGATTTTCTTCACCTGTCCGTCGAAGCCGAGCAGCTTCGGATGCAGCCCCGACTCGTCGATAAATTCGAGGTTGAATTTCTCGGGCTCCTCGCCGTACGCGTGCTCGACGTGGCCGTTGACCTTCTGGGAAATTTCGAAAATTAGGAACGGCGCCGCGGTGAAGCCGATTCCTGCGACCGTCGCGACCTGCTTGGTCAGCAGATTGATCAACGCCGTGGCGAACAGGACGAGGAACGTCAGAATCAATCCGAGCGGAAAATCCTGGCCGCCGGGCCGGAACCATTTCAGATTCAGCGGCACCTGCCAGATGCGCGGCGCAGTCTGCCGATAGCGCAGTACCACGACCGACAAGGTCTTGAAGACGAAGCTCCAGATGACGCCGAAGGCATACGCCTCGCCGAGCAAGAACATATCGCCGCGCGACAGCACGATCGTTCCGATCTGCATTAGCGCGACCAGATTGACGATTCGATGATTGGTGCCGTAGCGCCGGTGCGGATGGCGAAACCAGTCGAGCAAGACGCCGTCTTCGGCGACGCGCGTCAGCACGCCGGTCGAACCGACGATCGAGGTATTCACCGCGCCGGCAAGGATGAGAAAGCCGACGAACACCACGAAAGCGCGGAGCGCGATCCGAATCCACAGTGGGCCGACGACGAACATCGCGAGGCCGCCGATCAGGTTGTCGCCGTACTTCGACATCCGCACGGCGTCGGGGACGATCATCACGGCGAAAAACGAAATCAGCGAGGTCAGCAACATGCTGTAGAGAAAAATGATCAGGCCGGTGCGCAGCAGATTTTTCAGCTTGGGCGCTTCGATTTCGCGATTGATTTGCGCGAGCGATTCCTCGCCCGACATCGCGAGAATCGAGTGCCCGAACGCGATCATGATGCCGAGCGCGCCGATCGTGCGCGCCGCCGGCAGATGCTTCAGCCAACCGAGCGATTCGCTGGTGAACTTCAACTCGAGCGGTGGCAGATGCGCGCCGCGTACATACAGCGTGATTCCGCACCAGACGATCATCATGACGGCCATCACCGTGGTGACCTGCATGATGCGCATCGCTTTGCCGCTCGACTCCTCGATCCCGAGGATGTTCTGCCACCAGAAATAAACCGTGACGCCGATCGCGAACACGGCCGCGCTTAGATTTTGCGGCAAGACCAAATGCACGCCGCCCAGCTTGAACAATTCGTTCATCAAGCCGGTGAGATACTGGCCCGCCGAGACGCCGCTGATCGGTCCGGTCAGGATGTAATCGAACATCAACGCGGAGACGGAGATCTTCGCGAGCGTGGAACCCATCGCTTCTTTCACGACGCGGTAAACTCCGCCGCGTGTGAACATCGAACACGATTCGACATACACGGCGCGCACCGCGTACGAGAAGAGCATCACGGCCAGGATGAAATATGGAGAGGAGCGGCCGACCGCGGTCTCGACGATGCCGCCGATGTAATACACGGTCGACGCGAGATCGCATAGCACGACCGCCGACGCGCGCCAGAACGAGATGAACGCGAGCATCCCGGTGGTGACGACGATGGTGCGGGTGTTTCTGCCGAACAGCGGCGGGGAATTTGTTTGTTCCGGTAGTGTGACTCTGGGCGAAGCTGCCAAGTTGAGGTACCCCGTGATGAAGAGACCGCATTCACCAACGGAGCAATTACCGGTCCGAAAAATCTTTCAGCATTGGCGCAGGATGCAGGGATTGCATCGCGCAACGGCCACGCGCAAATCGCATCCTGCATTTTGCACTGCCGCCGATAGCAGCCTCGCGTGTCGCGGGATATGACTTTGGCGATGGCAACTAAGCCGATTCGCAAAGCGATACGCGAACCGATGCGCACGTCGTCGCGGCCGCGCGCACGGGCGCTCGGTATTCCATTCGACGGCGAACCGGGGCCGCTCAACGCGATCACCGACGTCGCGGGCGTCGAGGTCGGCCACGCAACGATCATTCGCGGCAACGGCAAGCTGATCGTCGGACGCGGACCCGTGCGCACCGGAGTAACCGCGATTCTGCCCCGCGGAAAACGCAACTTCGCGCCGGCCTTCGCCGGATATTTTGCACTGAACGGCAACGGTGAGATGACTGGAACCGCATGGGTCGAAGAGTCGGGCTTGCTCACCACTCCAATCATGATCACCAACACCCATAGCGTCGGCGTGGTGCGCGACGCCGTCATCCAGTGGCAGGTGAAGCGCCGGCAAATGCCACAGCCGTGGTCGTTGCCGGTGGTGGCCGAGACCTGGGACGGACGCCTCAACGACACCGACGGATTCCACGTGAAGCCGCGTCATGCATGGGAGGCGCTCGATACGGCACGCACCGGGCGCGTCGCCGAAGGTTGCGTTGGCGGCGGCACCGGAATGATCGGCTACGGATGGAAGGGTGGAATCGGCACCGCGTCGCGGCGGCTCGAACGCAAAGCCGGCGGCTATACGCTCGGCGTGCTGGTCCAGTTGAATTGCGGGCGTGGGAAGGAACTAACGATTGCCGGGATACCGGTTGGCCGGAAGTTGCGAGCCGAGTCAGAAACCGCCGCGCAGCCCGACTTGGGATCGATCATAATCGTCGCGGCGACCGACGCACCGCTGCTGCCTCATCAACTGAAGCGAATCGCGCGGCGCCTCACGATGGGACTCGCGCGCACCGGCAGTGTCTCCGGCAACGGCTCGGGCGATTTGTTCCTCGCGTTTTCGACCGCGGCTGCCGGCGAATCGAGCGACGATGTTGCGAGCGTGAAGATGCTTGCAAACTCGCGAATGGATCCGCTGTTCACCGCCGCGGTGCAGGCGACGGAAGAAGCGATCGTCAATGCCCTGGTCGCGGCGGAAACGATGACTGGAATCAACGGCGAGCGCGTCGAGGCGATCCCGCACGATCGATTGATCGAGCTGATGCGTCGTTACGCGCGCCGATCAGAAAGTGCTTCCTGAAAAAAGAGAAAGGCGGCTATCGTAAGCCGCCTCGCGAAATCGTTTCTTCACCCAGAATCAGTGCTTGGTCTCGATCCGTCGTCCGTAGGTCACTTCGCCCTTGTCAACCCGCAGGCTGAAGCCACAATCCGGATTGGTGCAGACCCACGCCTTGAACATGACTGACGCACCTTCCTGACCGTAATCCGATAGGGGAATCAAGGTGCCATTATTGCACTTCTGGCACTTCGGCCACTCCATCACCCAGCGCCTCCTTGCAGCCGACCCAAACCGCGTCGTCCTGTGGAGAAATTATCCGACCCTCAAATCTAAAGCAACGAGCAAGGTCAGCAGTCGGGCTTGCGGAGTCGAGGTGATCGCCGGGGATCCGAGAGTCGGCGGACGGTTCGAGATTGTCCGCGCCCCGACGGCCCGCCTTGCGACCGCCTACTTCAGCGAGCGCACCGAGAAGCCGCGATCGTTGCTGCAGAGCAGCGAGCGCTTGCCTTCGAGCACGGTCTCGAGCACGACTTCGCGGCCCCACAGGCGCTGCAAGTAGGCGAGGCTCTTCTCCGCGTACTCGAGATGCAAGTCGCGGCCGTCGTGATAATGCTTCACGTAGAGCGTGCGATTCTGACCGAAGTCCGCGTCCTCGATCTTCAGCACCGGAATCGAGTTGGTGCCGACGTTCTTGATCAGCGTTTCCTTGACCTCGCGCCATCCCGCGTCGTCCGCGACCTTGCTGACGACCAGTTCCTCGCCGCGCGCTTCATACTCAAAGATATCCATCTCGCGCATCAAATCTTCGGTCAGGAAGCGCCGCAGGAACGACGAATCGCGCTCGACCTCGCGCACCTCGAACAGTTTTTCGAGTCCAGATTTAGCCGGCGGACCGTCGCGCTTGATCTCCTCGGCCGTAGGATTCGTGTAGCGCCGATAGATGTCTTCCCAGACCTTCAGCCCGAGATGGTACGGATTGATCTGCCCGGGAATCGGCCGCACCACCTGGTTGTGGCGCACGATGAATTCGAGATACAGCCCCTGCTCGAGGCCCAGCGATTCGAGAATCCGCTTGTGCCAGTAGCTCGCCCATCCCTCGTTCATGATCTTGGTTTCCATGAGCGAGATGAAGTACTTGGCTTCATGGGCCACGATCGTCAGCAGATCTTTTTCCCAGTCGGCGAGGAACGGATTGTGGTCGCGGATGAACAGCAGCAGGTCTTCATCGGGCTCGATTGGCACCTTGTGCAAATCGGGCTCTTCAACCACGCGGCGCGCATGAATTTTCTGGAACGGATCGGGATGGCCCTGGGTCGTCTGGATTGCGCGATCGATCTGTTCCTGCGGCGTCAGCTTCTTGATCGCGAAATTGCGGCGGCACTGCCAGTTCAGCGCGTGCGCCGCGTCGAGTACGCGCTCGACCTTCTCGATCCCGATCGATGGATCCTCGACGTAACGCCGCACGCGCATCGCGGCGGCCTTGTAATTTTCGATCGTCAGTTCGGCGCGCGTCGCCGACGTGAAGGTGAAATTGTTCCTGAAGAAATCGTTGTGGCCGTACACGTGCGCCATCGTGAGGATCTGCAGCAGCAGCGAGTTGTCGCGCATCAGGTACGCGATCGCCGGATTCGAGTTGATCACCATCTCGTACGGCAATCCGCTGACGCCGTGATCGTAAAGCGTCTTCAGCTTTTCGTACGATTTGCCGTAGGACCAGTGCGGATAATGCGACGGCATCCCGTTGTAGGCCATGTAGCCCAGCATCCCGGTGTGATCGCACAGTTCAAATTCCTGCGGGTAGTAGCTGAGTCCGAACTCGTCGATCTTCGCGCGGATCCGCTCGTCCCATCTGACCAGGTCGTCGAGGCTCCACGTGGTGTCGCGAGCATTGGCCCCCGCGCTGACGCTCGATGCGCTCATTCCTTTACCCGGTCCTTGGCCAGGAACGCCTTGAACGATGGCCAGATGTCTTCCTTGCGCTCGATCAGCACGGTGTGAAAATTCGGCGCCTGGATGCGGCGGAATACGTTCAGCATCGACGACTCGTAGTAGCGCGAACCGAGCGGCTTGATCTCGCCGTAGCCGAACAGATTGCAGATGCTCGCCAGCTCCTCGGCGGACTTCAGCGCCGCCGGATTGTCGGAATCGAAATTGTCGCCGTCCGAGCAGTGAAACGCGTACAAGTTCCACAACGACGGATGATAGCGCGCGGCGACGATCTCAAGCGCCTTGTTGTAGCCCGACGAAATAAACGTGCCGCCCGATTCGCCCTTGTGAAAAAACTCTTCCTCGGTGACCTCGGTCGCTTCCGTGTGATGCCCGATAAAAACGATCTCGACGTTGCGATAACGCGTCGAAATAAACTGGTAGAGCAGAAAGAAGAAGCTGCGCGCGAGATACTTCTTCATCGTGTCCATCGAGCCCGACGTATCCATGATGCAGATCACCGCGGCGTTCGACTCCTCCTTGGTGTCCACCTCGACATGCTTGTAGCGAAGATCGTCGGTGTGAAACGGGAAGCGGCGCTTGACGCGTTGCAGCGTTGCGATCGAACCGGGGGCGAACGATTCTTCCTCGGCGGCCAGCGATCCGTCGGACTCGGCGTCGTCGATCGTCAAGTCGGCGGCGGCTTCCAAATCCGAGTTTGGATCGTCCAGCGACGCATCCGCGGCTGCCTTCGTCGCAGCGATGGCCTCTGCCCGCGCGTCAGCATCGTGGCGTTTTTCGGAGGCCAGCATGCGCATCACGCGCCGCTTCGCGGTGCGGCGCTTGTCCAGGCGAATCCGGATGCCGACCTTGCGATAGCCTTTTCGCTGCGAGGAAAACTCGGACAGGATTTCGCGCAATGCTCGACGCTCGAGGTTGGGTAATTCGAGGTCCTCGAACATGATCTCGATCAATTCCTCGAGCGTGACGTCGGTCTCGTAGTAGTCGACGCCGGGACGATCGCCGGCTTGGTCGCCCTTGCCGGGTCCTTCCTTGCCGGTCTTGCCGACGACCTGGCCGGGGCGCGAATCGCCGTCGCCCTGCGATGCGCCGCCCGAGTTATCGCCGTAAACGAAGCGGTATTCCTTGATTCCGCGCAGCGGAACCTTGATTATGCGATCCTTGTCTTTGCCGATGATCGATTCTTCGGCGATGATGTCGGCGATATTCTCGCGGATCGACTCACGCACTTTCTGCCGATGCCGCAAGCGGTCGCCGGCCGAGCGATCCGAGCGCTCAGCGTCCGACACGCGGTATTCGCGAAAGATCGTATCGCCAGCCATAGTCACCTCAGCCCCGCGTCGCTGCCTTCACATTCGCAATAACAGCGCCGCAAGCGTCCGCGCTCACTGTTCTGATCTTAAGCCTGTGAGTTCTTTTTGTCATTCTGAGCGAAGCGAAGAATTCGGCTCTACTTTTTCGATTTATCATCTTTTCGCTTCGATCAGATCCACGATCCTTTGACCCGAGATTCTTCGCTCCGCAGACTCCGCTCTGAATGACAAAAGGACCGATTCCAGCATTTGCCAGGCGACGCTCCCCATTTGTCATTCTGAGCGAAGCGAAGAATCCCGGATCTTTCTTCCTCCGATGTCCAATCGCCTCCTGTCGCGCTCAATCCTTCCAGAGATTGTTGGCCGCGTATTTCAGCACGACGTCCACGCACGACTCGCAGTAGCCGTTTTCGAGCAGGTTCTTTACCATCGAGCCGTACTTCTCGCCTTGCTCCTCGTCGCGGGTGCGCGCCTTGGTGATGATGCGCGAGATGTCGCGCACCGACGTCATCAGCTTTTTCTCGATCGCTTCCTTCAGCGGCTCGTAGCTCTTGTAGCTGATCTTTTCGCCGCGCCGCGAAGTCGCCCACAGGTACGCGATCACTTCCTGGCGGAAGCCGTCCGCCGCCGATCCAATGATCGCGATCTGCTCCTCGATCGACTTGAGGAAGCCCTCATCCGGCGCCAGCTCTTCTTTGGTATTGCGATCGCGCACGCGCGTCTTGTTCACGTACGCCTCGGCGTGATCGAGATAATTCTGGAACAGCGATTCCGCCTGCTCCTGGTACGAATACACGAACGCGCGCGTGATCTCTTTCTCCAGCAGGTCGAGATATTCCTTGTGTAGCGTGTCCTGCAGGAACTCCAAGTACTGCTTCCGCGTATCGTCGGGCAGGTCGCCTTCCTTGGTCATCGCGATCAGCGACTCGCGCACGTTGATCGGATTGATGCAGTTGCCGGTGACGTTGTCCGACAGCGCGTTGTCCAGCGCCTTCATGATGAACCGCGTCGAAATCCCCGACATCCCTTCGCGCTTGGTGTCTTCCTTCAGTTCCTGCACGTCGATCTTCTTGGTGCGGCCCTTCTCGACCACTTCCTCGCCGTTGTAGAGGCGCAGCTTGGTCATCAGGTCGCACTTCGAGGTCGGCTCGAGCCGCGAGAGAATCGCGTACATCGAGGCCAGCTCGAGCGTATGAGGCGCGACATGCGCGCGGAAATCGGAGTTGCGGATGATCTTCTGGTAGATCTTCACTTCCTCCGACAGGCGCAGGTTGTACGGCACCTTCACCACCACGATTCGATCGAGGATCGCTTCGTTGGTGTGATCGGCCTTGAACTTCTGCCATTCGGCTTCGTTCGAGTGCGCAACGATACACGTATCGACGTACACCATCCCGTGGCGGCCGGGCGCCGGGATCACCTTCTCCTGCGTCGCCGTGATCATCGCGTGCAGGTACTCGGTTTCGTTCTTGAATACCTCGATGAACTCGACGATTCCGCGATTGCCGACGTTCAGCGCGCCGTTCAGTTCCAGCACGCGCGGGTCGCCCTCGGAATACTGGTCGAGCTTCGAGATGTCTTCCGATCCAATCAGCACCGACGTGTCCTGGTTGTTCGGATCGACTGGCGGCACCACGCCGACGCCGACACGGTTGCGCTTCGAGAAGTTTCGCGCCGCGACCGGGAATTCCTCGTACCGATTGCCGAACTCGCTCTTCAACCGGTAACGGCAGACGGGGCACAGGTCGCCCTCGATATGAACGCCGAGCATCTTCTCGAACTCGCGCCGCAGATGGCGCGGGATCAGATGCAGTGGCTCTTCATTCATCGGGCATCCTTCGATCGCGTAGATCAGCCCGACCTGCTCGAGCCCGCGCTGAATCCGCTCGACCAGCGAACTTTTGCCCGAGCCGACCGGACCCATCAGGTAGAGCACCTGGCGGCTTTCCTCGCCCTTCAGCGACGCGGAATGGAAATAGCGCACGATCTGCGAGATCGTCCGCTCGATCCCGAAGAATTCCTCGGCGAAGAAGTTGTAAACCTTGAGCGGTTCGTCCTTGTAGAGCCGCTTGGTGCGCGAGTCGTCGGTGTCGTGCAGGGCGCGAGTGCCGAGCGAAATGATCAGGTCATAGATCCGCGCGTGCGCGAGCTTGGTGATTGTCGGATCGGACTTGAGGACTTCCAGGTATTCGAGGAGGTTGCCCCGCCATGCCTTCGATTCGCGCGCGGCGCGGTCTTCTTTAATCACTCGCTCGAAGTGGTTGAGATCCGCCATCGGCTATCTCCTTCGGTTAAGAGTATGTGGGGCCAGTAAGCTTACAGGGAAAGCTGCAGTGGAAGTTACAAACGGTCGGGCCGTGCTATTTGGATAGCCCATCCTGATTGTCAGTATAACGGAGCAAATCACCTCCAACAAGCAAGAAGGTGTGCCAACGGACACATCCATGCACCCCAGTCACGCCGTGGCGCACCGGGATGACGAATCACGCCCGACGGACTGACTTCGCGACAAACAGCCTAAGCTTCTGCCGCGTAAGAGACGGGCACTCGATCGGTAATTTCGAAACGACCGTGTTCCTTTCTCACGCGAGCGGCAAAAATCGAGTCATCATGCGCAAAAGATAGCCAGCACTTGCTGCCCGATGCCTGTTCCAGATACCGCGCCTTTTCTTCCATCGACCGCAACGCATCGAGGTCGTATGCCTGGTTCCACGGCCCGCGCATATGCGATCGCGTCGGCACGATATCCGCCAGATGCACGAAACTGTCGGCCCCGTCCTGAACCGCGGCGATCTGATGGTCCGCGGTATGCCCGCCGGTGCGGACGGCCATCACGCCCGGCACGATCTCGGTATCGCCGTCGATTGCCTCGAATTGCCGCTCCGCGATCGCCACGATCTCGCCGGCGGCCTTGTATGCGGCGCGGAGCCGTTCGTTTCGCGGATTCTTCGCGATCGCAAGTTCGCCCTTCTGCACGAAGATGCGCGCGTTGGGAAATGACGATTCTAGCACGCCCGACTCGCGCCTCCTGACGATTCCGCCGCAGTGATCGAAATGCAGATGCGACACGATTAGATGCGTCACGTCGCCCGCTTCCATCCCGAGCGCGCGCAGATGGTCCAGCAGCCACCCCTCGCCATGATCGAAAATCTTACCTTCGACCGCGCCGAGCCGATTGCCGATTCCAGTATCAACCAGCACCGCATCTCTGCCCTTGATGATCAGCGGGCAAGTGAGATTCAGCCGGATGCGATTCTGCTCGTCGGGCGGATGTTCCCGCTTCCACAGCTCCCGCGGCACCACGCCGAACATGCATCCGCCGTCGTTGCGCCAGAGGCCATCGGTGAGGAACGCAACGGTGAACGATCCGATCGCGATTTTGGGCGGCGTATGATGCATCGTAATGTCCTAGCTCCCAACCAACCACAATCCGAGAATCATCGCGATACCGCCCATCGAGAGAATTGCGATATGCACGCGCAGCATGGTGCGCATCGCACGCGGCGCCGCGCCTTCGATTCCGCGTCCCAATTCAAAACGCATCGCGGGGATTGCGCGCATCGCGACGCCGAGCGTCATCAGCATCGCGATGTACAGCACGATCTTTACGCCGAGCACGTAGAGAAACGCATGCGAGAGCGATCCCGCGCGCAGTTGGAATACGCGGCCCAGGTTCAGCATCCCGGTGATCACCAGCAGCACCGCCGCGAGCATCGCGCACGCGTTGATTCGCCCCGCGCCTCGCTCGACGAAACTGCGCTGCTCCTCGCTGCCGGCTACGAGTGCGAGGCCCGCGATCGTAAAACTTGCCGACGCCCCCAGCCAGAGCGCGCCCGCGATCGCATGGGTCCATAAAATCGCCGTTCCGAACAATCGCCAGTCCCATTCCTGTCCAGTTCAGTGCGAAATTTTACCGTTCGATGAATCTCATTTCGCGAGTCTCGATTTACACCGCTCGATTGTTTGGTGCCACCGCCACTTTTGGGTTAAGTAACCAATTCGGCGAAGCACTGAATCGAATCTGTTAATCGCTTAATCGCAGAGCGCGGTTTCATCAGCACGCGAGCCGCGGAGGTACCGACGATGCTCAATCCATATATCGAAGCCCACGAATTGCGCGAGATGGTCATGAAAAAAGACCTCCGCCCGCGCGAGGTGGCGCAGTTTTTCATCGAACGCGCGCAGAAGCTCAATCCTAAGCTCGGCGCATTCATGACGCTCACGCCCGAGCGCGCGCTCGCCGACGCCGATCGAATCGAAAAAATGACCGAAGCCGAGCAGCGCCGCGCACTCATGTTCGGCGTGCCGTACTCGATCAAGGATCTCAACTGGACCAAGGACATCCGCACTTCGATGGGCTCGAAGAACTACGAGAACTTCATGCCGCCCACCGACGACGAAGTCGTGACGCGCATGCGCAACGCCGGCGGAATCCTGCTCGGCAAGACCACGACGCCCGAATTTGGCGGACGCCCGACCACCGAAGGCGGACTCTGCCCGCCGGCGCGCAATCCGTGGAACCTCGAGCATACAGCCGGCGGTTCGAGCGGAGGCGCGGGCAGCGCGCTCGCGGCAGGACTCGGCTCGCTCGCGCAGGGCAGCGATGGCGGCGGCTCGATTCGCATCCCGGCCGCATGCTGCGGCGTCGTCGGCATCAAGCCGTCGCGCGGACGCATCTCGATGTCGCCGGTCGCCGGCGAAGCGTGGGCGGGCTTCGCGACCTTCGGCCCGATGGCGCGATCGGTGCGCGACGTCGCCACGATGCTCGACGTTTTGCACGGCCCCGTCGTCGGCGATCCATACTGGGCGCCCGAGCCAATAACGTCGTTTCGAGCCGCGTGCGACATTTCTCCGCGCCATCTGAAAATCGGGATGATCTCAACGACCTCGCTGTCGGCGGTCGATCCGGAAACGATCGCGGCGCTCGAATCCGCCGCCAAAGCTCTCGAGGACATGGGCCATCACGTCGAGCCAATCACCTGCGATCCCGGTGGCCGGATGGCCGATATCGTGATGCCACTGATTTGCGCGGGCATCGGCTCGGTGCCGGTTAATGACATCACCCTGGTCGATCCGGTGGTTCGCGAATTGTGGGAAGCCGGCCAGAAGATGACCGCCTCGCAGTACATCCTGAACGTCACCCAGATGCACAACATGGCGCGCGAGGTGGTGCAGGAACTGGCGCCCTACGATTGCGTGATCTCGCCGGTGACCAGCAGTCCCGCGGTTAGGCTCGGCACCTTGCCATCGCATCCGGGCAAATACCTGATGGAGCTGACCGCGTGGATTCCATTCACGTTTGCATTCAACGCAACCGGCCAGCCCGCGTTTTCGGTGCCCAACGGATTCAGCAAAGCGGGCCTGCCGCTCGCGATGCAAATCGTTGGGCGTCCCGCGGACGAGGTGACGATTATCGGGCTCGCCGCTCAGTTCGAAAAGGCGCGTCCGTGGAACAACAAACATCCGCAACTCGACTGACGAGCCGCGTCGGCGCCGCAAATTAAGCGAGGATCAACGATGCTCGATCCATTCATTGAAGCGACCGTGCTCCGCGCGATGGTGCTGAAGAAGGAAGTTCGCCCGCGCGAAGTTGCCGAATTTTTCCTCGAACGCGTCGCGCACCTGAACCCGCGCCTCGGCGCGTTCATCACCGTCACCGCCGAGCGCGCGCTCGCCGACGCGGACCGCCTCGAGAAAATCAGCGCCACCGACGCGTCGAAGCTGCCGCTCTTTGGCGTCCCTTACTCGCTGAAGGATTTGCTCTGGACCAAGGATATCCGCACCACGTTCGGTTCGAAGAATTTTGAGAATTGGCACGCGCCCGTCGATGCGGAATTGGCCGTCCGACTTGCGCACTCCGGCGGAATCCTGCTCGGCAAAACGACCACGCCCGAGTTCGGTCTCCGCCCGACGACGGAGGGCGGGCTCTGTCCCGCGGCGCGCAATCCCTGGAATCTCGAGCATACCGCCGGAGGTTCCAGCGGCGGTTCGGCGGCGGCGGTCGCCGGCGGATTGCATCCAATTGCGCAGGGCAGCGACGGCGGCGGATCGATCCGGATTCCGGCGGCGTGCTGCGGCCTCGTCGGCATCAAGCCGTCGCGCGGTCGCGTCACGATGGCGCCGCAGGCCGGCGAAGGATGGGGCGGGCTTTCGACCACCGGCCCGATCGCGCGCACCGTCCGCGACGCCGCCCTGATGCTCGACGCGATGGCCGGCCAGGTCCCCGGCGATCCCTACGCCGCGTGGCCGCCTGCGCGACCGTTCTTCGAATCGGCGTCGATCCGCCCGAAGAAACTTGGCCTCGCGCTGATCACCGAGTCCTCGCTCGGCACAGTCGATCCCGAAACGCTCGCCGGCCTCGATTCCGCCTGCGCGATTTTTCGCCAACTCGGCCACACCGTCGAGCCAATCGCGATCGACCCGGGCGCGCGCCTCAACAAATTTGCGCGCGTGATCGTCGGCTCGTCGGTCGCCGCGCTCGACATCCCGAATCCCGACCTGCTCGATCCGGTCGTGCGCGGCAGCTACGACTGGGGCAGCCGGATCTCCGCCGCCGACTATGTTCGCGCGATCGCCGGGATGCACAATACCTCGCGCGAGATCGTGCAGGCACTGATGCCCTACGACGCGCTGCTCGCGCCGACGCTGACGCAGCCCGCAGTGCGAATCGGTTCGATGCCTGCCAAACTCGAAACCGGCGCAGACGAGATCTACGCCTGGATCGCATTCACGTTCCCGTTCAATTCGACCGGCCAGCCGGCGATCTCGATGCCGAACGGCTTCTCTCAGGCGGGACTACCGCTCGCGATCCAGATCATCGGCCGTCCCGGCGACGAAGGAGGGATCATCGCGCTCGCCGCGCAGTTCGAGGAAGCGCGCCCGTGGCACGGTCGGCGTCCGACGCTCTGACCGGCTGACTGCCGATCAAAAATCTGCTTCGTCAAATTTGACTCGCGACTATCACAATTGCGCGGCGTCGTGATCGACGTTGACTGCCTTGGAAGAGCGTTCGTACCATTTTGACACTGGCTGACCGGCATCATCGCGCGATTCGCGCCTGGATGCTCGCGCTGGTTCAGCGAGCGGAACGAAAGGGGGATCGCCATGAGAATATTATCATGGCTCACGCGCACGATTGCGGCAGGTCTGCTCGTGCTCGAGCTGTCAGCGACGCTGGCATACGGACAAGCGGTCTGCGATCAGCAGGCAAGATTCAACCGCCCCATTCTGCTCGGCACGTCAGGCGGTAACATTAAGTCGTTCCAGCGCAACAAGAAAAAAATCTACTGCTTCGGCGGGACGCTCGGCTCGCTCGTGCAGGATTCGGCGGGGCAATACATCCTCAGCAACAATCACGTGCTCGCGCGCACCAACCGGGCCAAGGCGGGCGAATCCATCGTGCAACCCGGCCTGATTGAGACTCAATGCAAGGCTGTCGGCGGCAATCGCGTGGCCACCCTCAGCCGCACCGTCAAGCTGACCTTCAGCCGAGTCCGGCAAAATACCGTTGACGCGGCGATCGCCCGGATCAGCGCAGGCGACGTGGATGCCGACATCAGGAACATCGGCGCGATCGCGAATTCGACCGCAGCCGCCGCGCCCGGCCTCGAAGTGCAGAAGATGGGCCGCACCACTTGCCTGACGCTCGGCATGGTTAGCGCTGTCGCGGTCAATGCAACCGTCGGCTACGACGATTTTCATCCCGAGCGCAAGCACGCAAATTTCGTGAATCAAATTCTGATCACCGGCATGAACTTCTCTGCCGCCGGCGATTCGGGCTCGCTGATCGTGACGCAGGATCCGTGTCCGCAAGCGGTCGGTCTGCTCTTCGCGGGCTCCGCTGACGGCTCCTCGACGCTCGCCAATCCGATCGGCAACGTGCTCCGCGCCTTCTCCGTCAAGATGGTGGGATCGTGTGTCGCTCCCGCCGCCTCGGCCTCCGCCGCCACCGAACTTGCTCAATCCGGAAACGTTGGCGTAACCAGCGAAGCCGTCGCATCGGCGGCGGCTATCCGCACCAATCGCAATGCCGAGTTGATGCGAATCCCCGGCGCGGTCGGCACCGGCATCGCTATCGGCGATCGCGCCGGCCAGGCCGCGATCGAAGTGTACGTCACCAAGCTTACGCCGGAGATCCAGGCCGCGGCGCCAACCAGCCTCGACGGCGTGACAGTCCGCCTGATCGAGACGCACGGCTTCGTCGCGTACTGATAGCTCGGTCGCGCCGCTGCCGATTCCTACAGCTTCGCCGCAGGCTCGATCCAATCCTGCGCGATTTTCTCGAGATCCTTCACCAGTTCTTCTTCGGCGCGCGGCGGTCTCAGATTCACCAGCACGACTTCCTCGACGCCCGCGTCGCGATAGCGCTTCAGGTCATCCTTGGTGATCTGCTTGGTGTAGGGCGATACCGCGAGCTCGACGTCCGAGAGCTTGCGGCCGTTGGCTTTGAGCAACTGCTCGAGCCGTTTGATCTTCGCCGCCGCCTCGGCCGGCGTGAGATTGAAGCCGACCCACCCGTTGCCGTATTCCGCGACACGCCGCAGCGCCGGACCGCTCTCGCCACCAAAAAATATCGGCAGCTTCTCCCCTTGCACCGGTTTCGGATTCGAACGCACGCCTTCAAAATTGACGAACTCGCCGCGATAGCTGCTCAGATCGTCGCCCCACAGCCGGCGCATCGCGTCGATACATTCGCGGGTCCGATGCGCGCGCCGTTCCCACGGAATTCCGATCGCCTGGAACTCCTCTTCGAGCCATCCGATTCCGACGCCGAGAATCGCGCGGCCGCCGCTCAGAAAATCCAGCGTCGCGATCACCTTCGCCAGCACCACCGGATTGTGCTCCGGCACGAGGCAGATTCCCGTCGCGAGCCGAATCTTCTTCGTCGCCGCCGCCATCCACGTCAGCGACAGAAAAGGATCGAAAATCGGCGCGTTGGTCGGCGCCGGCAGAACTCCATCCTGCGAGTACGGATATTTCGACGAGTACTTGTCGATCAGCACCACGTGCTCCGGCACCCACAACGTCGATGCGCCCAGGCGCTCCGCGTTCGACGCAAGGCAGCTTAGCAGCGCGCCGCCGATCATCTTGCCGGTGCTCATCGCGAATATTCCGATTTTCATTTTTTCAGCTCCTGAAGAGAATCGCGTGGCCGATTGATTAGGGCCGTGCTTCGAGGATCAAATTAAACGGTGTCGCCGTCGCAAGTCTGACGCGCGAAAAGCCGCCCGCGTTCAGCACTTCGCGGATGCGCGCTTCGCCCGCCTGCGCCCCAAGACCGAGTCCGACTTCCTGCGATAGCGATCCGGGCACACAAATCGTGGTCGAAGCGGCATAGAAGATCCGCCCGATCGGATTGAAATTATCTTCAGTTCGATCGCCCGCGAATGGCTCGACCACCATCCAGGTCCCGCCAGGCTTGAGCGCCTGTTTGACGTGAGCGCCGGCCCCGACCGGATCGCCCATATCGTGCAAACAATCAAAGAAGGCGACCAGATCGTAGCTGCCCGGAAAGTCCTTAGCCGATGCGCGTTCGAATTTGACCCGATCGGCGACCTCTGCCTCGCGCGCACGTTCTCGTGCAGCCAGGATCGACGGCTCGTGATAGTCGAAGCCACAGAACTGCGATTTCGGAAAGGCCTGCGCCATCAAAATCAGAGAAGCGCCGTGACCGCATCCGACGTCTGCGACGGTCGCGCCGCGTTCCAGTTTTTCCTTGACTCCTTCGAGCGCGGGGATCCATTCGGAGACGAGATGCGCCGCGTAGCTGGGACGAAAAAATCTCTCGGTGCCGCGAAACAGGCAAGCGTCATGCTCGTGCCATCCGACCCCGCCGCCACTACGGAACGCGTCGGCGACTTTGGGTTCATCGCGCACGGCGGCAGCCGCGATTTCATACATGGCGGGAAAAAACGCCGGGCCGTTTTCGTCGGCCAGCAACAGCGCCTGTTCCGGCGACATCGAGTAGCGCGCGGACGCCGGATCGTAATTGATGTAGCCGGCGGCGGCTTGCCCGGCGGCCCATTCGCGCACATAGCGTTCGGCGGTGCCCGTGCGCGACGCAAGCTCCGCCGAGGAGAGCGGTCCCGCCGATGCGAGCGTTTTGTACAGCCCGAGTTTGTCGCCCAGCAATACCAGCGCGGCGCCCATCGCAGCGCCAACGTCGCCGAGCATCTTGCCGATCATTTCCTGGAGTTTTTTTTCGTCGACCTGCATGATGATTTCTCCTGCGCAAGCCTGCGTCGCGCTCTGAGAAGGAAAGCGTAAGTGATGTATCGAGCGTTCGTCAAATGAACGCGTGGCTGCGAGTTTTGCTACTTTAACGAATCCAGAAAATCGACAATCTGTGCGATCGCATGCTCGAGGTTCTGCTTTTCGGTGCGGCCGGATCGCGCGCGCGGCTTGAACGAATGATCGCCGTCCTCGATCCATTCAACCCGGATCGTGCGCGACAGTTTGTACCCTTCGACTTCTTCCGGACTGCCGAACGAATCGCGCGTGCCCTGCAGTATTAAAGCGCGCGTGCGCAGCTTTTGCAGATGCGCGATGCGCGGCACATCAGGTCTCCCGGGCGCATGAAACGGATAGCCGAGACAGACGAGTCCGCGCACTCCCGCGTCGTCCGCAATCATGCTCGCCATCCGTCCGCCCATCGATTTGCCGCCGATCACCATCGTGTCGGCGTTTCCCAGTTCCGCGATCACCGCGCGCCACGATTCGAGGAGCACCGGCGCGAGATCTGGCGCCGAGCGCCGGCCCGTCGCGCGTGTCTTTTGCATATAGGGAAATTCGAAGCGCGCGACTCGCGTATCCGCGCGCGAATCCGCGACGCCTTCCGCGACGATGTTCATGAATCTGGAATCCATCGGCGCACCAGCCCCGTGCGCGAGCACCAAGGTCAGCGCCGCTTTTTTCGGCCCGTTGATCAGCAGCGATGGCGCGTCGTGCGATTCACTCATTTTCGATTCCCGCCGATTTTTTTTGCGCTCGGCCTACTTGACCGGCGGAATCGGCGTGCCGCCTTCCGCGCTCGATTCGTAACACGCCTCGACGATTGCCATCGTCTTGAGCGCATCATCGACGCCCGAAATCAGCGTCGCATCTTCGCCCGCCGCGTAGCGCTGCAGATTCGACATCGGTCCTTCGAACGCCTCGAGAAACCACGAACCCCGCAGCGGAACCGCCGACCAATCTGAATCGGTTGCCGCGATCTCGAGCGTATCTGACTCGCCGGCCGGGTAATTGAGATTCACTCCCATCTGCGCGATCGCCGCCGCGCGCGTGCCTTCGATCTTAAGCTGCGACATCGCGTATCGGCCGCCAAATCGATGCGCATGATTCATCGTGAGGCTGCATCGAATCGTGTCGCCATAATCAAGAATGATGCTGGTGCGAGTGTCGGCGTATTCGCGCATCTCCGGATGCCGCACGCCGCGGCAATAAACGCCGCGCGGTTGACCGAGAATCGATCGAATCAGATCGATGTAGTGAATCGAGTGCATCAGCACTTCGAGCCGCGGAACATTTTTTAGAAACGCCCAATAGTTCCACGGCGTGTGCAGATTGATGCGCACTTCGACGTCGAGAATATCGCCGAACAGTCCGCGCGCGAGCGCGTCCCTGATCGCGAGCATGTTCGGCGCGAAGCGCAACTGAAAATTGACCTTTGCAACCAGGCGGCGCTCGCGGCAAATTTTCGCGATCCGCCGCGCATCGGCAAGGTCGCGGCCCATCGGCTTTTGAATCAGCACCGCCGCTCCGACCGGCAGATGTTCGAGCACGCCCGCGACGTTTGCCGGCGGAATCGCGATGTCGAATACCGCTTCCGATACCGCAGCGGCCTCCGCGAGATTCGTGAATACGCGCGGCAGCGAAAATTCCTTGGCGCGTTCGCGCGCGATGTCCGCATTCAGATCGAAAATGCCGGCGACCGGAAATTCAAGGCGCCCATAGATCGGCAGGTGAGCGTCGCGCACGATACTGCCCGCGCCGATCACGACGATCGGTTTGGGCGCGGTCGGCCGCGGCCATGACTGCGTCAGCTTCGTGAATTGCTCTGCGATTTCAGTCGTCATCGCGGCTCGCCTTCGGCGCAGTAATCATCCGCGACGACGCGCACGATAGCGGCGGATCAATGTATTGGTCGAACTGTCGTGCGTCAGCGCAGGCTCGGCGCTCGCTTCCAACTCCGGAATAATTTTTTGCGCGAGCACCTTGCCCAACTCGACACCCCACTGATCGAATGAATCGATGCCCCAGATCGCGCCCTGCGTGAACACGCTGTGCTCGTAGAGCGCGACCAGTTTGCCCAGCGTCGCCGGCGTCAGTTCATCGGCGAGAATCGTCGTCGTCGGACGATTGCCCTCGAACACTCGATGCGGCACTAGCCAGTCCGGCGTGCCCTCGGCCTTCACTTGTTCGGGTGTCTTGCCGAATGCGAGCGCTTCCGCCTGTGCGAACACGTTCGACAGCAACAAATCGTGATGTCGCCCGACCACATTCAGCGGCCGGCAAAATCCGATGAAGTCGCACGGAATCAATTTCGTCCCTTGATGAATCAACTGGTAGAACGAATGCTGTCCGTTGGTGCCCGGCTCGCCCCAGAAAATCGGTCCCGTCTGATAATCCACCGCCGCGCCGTCGAGCGTGACGTGTTTGCCGTTCGATTCCATCGTGAGTTGCTGCAGATAGGCGGGAAACCGCTTCAGGTATTGTTCGTACGGCAGCACCGCGACGGTTTGCGCGTCGAAAAAGTCGTTGTACCAGAGACTAAGCAATCCCATCAGGACCGGCAGGTTGCGCTCGAACGGCGCGCTGCGAAAATGCTCGTCCATCGCGTGAAACCCGGCGAGCATCGCGCGAAAATTGTCCGCCCCGATCGCGATCATCGTCGAGAGACCGATCGCCGAGTCCATCGAATACCGGCCGCCGACCCAATCCCAGAAGCCGAACATGTTCTTCGTGTCGATGCCGAATTTCGTCACCTCGGCCGCGTTGGTCGAGACCGCGACGAACTGTTTCGCCACCGCCGCTTCATCGCCGAGCTTGCCTATCGACCACTGCCGCGCCGTATGCGCATTGGTCATCGTCTCGAGCGTCGTGAAAGTTTTCGACGAAATGATGAAGAGCGTTTCCGCGGCGTCGAGATCGCGCGTCGCCTCGGCGAAATCAGTGCCGTCGACGTTCGACACGAATCGCATCGTGAGTTTGCGATCGCTGTAATGCCGCAGCGCCTCGTATGCCATCACCGGCCCGAGGTCCGACCCGCCGATTCCGATATTGATGATGTTGCGAATCGGCTTGCCGGTGTGGCCCTTCCACGATCCGTCGCGAATCCGCGCCGCAAAATCCGCCATCCGATCGAGCACCGCGTGCACTTCCGGCACCACGTCCTTGCCATCGACCATGATCGATTCGTCGCGCGGTGCCCGCAGCGCGACGTGCAGCACTGCGCGCTGCTCGGTGACATTGATCTTGTCGCCGCGGAACATCGCGTCGATGCGCGCGCGCAGTCCGCCCTCCTCGGCCAGCGCGATCAGCAATCGGATCGTCTCGTCGGTCACGCGATGCTTCGAGTAGTCGAAGTAAAGCTCGACTGCCTCGACGTTCATGCGCTCGCCGCGCTTTGGATCGTCGGCGAACAAGGTCCGCAGATGGCGGTCGCAAATTTGATTGTAGTGCGCCTGCAACGCCTGCCATGAGGAACGATCGCGGAGCTTTGTCGTCGAAGCCATCTTGTTGCCTCCTGTTTGAAAATCAGCCGGCGATCGAATTCGCCGCGGTCACGCCGTCTTTTGCGTTCCCGATGCGTGAACGCGCCATCGACATTCCTTGCGGCTGAAGTAGCTGGAGCAAAATTAGCGCCGCGGGTATCACAAAAAACATCGAGCCCGGCACCCACATGATCGCGCCCGCCACTACCTGGTCCTCGAGCGGAGAAATTCCGCCGACGCGGGGCGCGTTCGCATATAAAGGATAGAGCAGATGATTCGAGAAGGTGAACAACGCCGCCAGCGCTGAGTTTTGCGCGTCGGCGAGCAGCAGGTACGGAATCATCGTCCAGCGCGGGCCTCGCCGCAGCGCTGGCCACGGTTGAACTACTGGCCACCAAAACATCAGCGCCGTCGCGAAAAAGCATCCGTGCTCGACCGCGTGCCACGCCTCCGATCTGAGCGCGAGTTGGAAAAAAACCGGCGCATGCCAAATCCACGTCGCGGCCGCGAATGCAATCCACGCGACCGGCGGCGACGTCAGCCAAATGAAAAGCGCGCGCACTCGGCGCGATCGAAGTATCGGGCCGAGCACCGCTTTGCCGAGCCTCGGCGGCAGTCCGCGCAGCATCGGAATCGCCGGCCAGCCAGCGAGAATCAGCACCGGCGCCGCCAGCATCAGCATCAGATGCTGAATCATGTGAACCTGCAGCAACAAGTCGTCGAGCGCCGCCATCGGCGACGCGATCGCGATCAGCAGTATCGCGATACCGCCCAGGAACGCGGCCAGCCGCGCCAGCGTAAATCGCGTCGGCATCTGCGCATGCAACTTGCCGAAACCGCGCGCGTAAATCACGGCGATGATCAGCAGCGTCGCGACGGTGCCGCGCGGGATAGTCCATGAATCCAGCGCCGATTTCAGGATTGGGTTCACGCGCTACTCATGACGATCGGTCACGATCGATCGACGGCAATCGATTACCGCGACGATAAAGGCGCCGCGGGTTGCGCCGAATCGCGCGCCGGAATCTCATGCGCCGGATGCATCGTCGCGAGAAACGCCACGATCGCATTGACTTCGGCCGGACTCAAATTTTTTCCATAAGCCGGCATGTTGCCGCCGCCCTGCACGATCTGCCGGATAATTTCGTCGCGCGTGAGCCGCGACGCGGTGTCGTCCAGCGCCGGTCCGCGCAGTCCGCCCTGGCCGCCGAGCGAATGACAGTTGCGGCACTGCTTGTATTGAATCAGCAGCGCACCCTGAAGTTCGAGTGGCGTGCGCCCTTTGACGTAGTCAGTTGGAACCGGCGCTTGCGTCCACGCTTCCATCAGCGGCGACCATGGCGAGTAAGTGCCGAGCCACGTCAGCGTGCCGATCGCCAGGAAGATCAACGTTACGATGACGATCGCGAAGGGGCGGCGCCGCCAGCTTTTCTCTCCGGTGCCCGAAATGAAGGGAACGGCGAACAGCAAACCGATCGCGATCGGCGGTCCCACCAGCATCAGGAAGGTTTCCGTCCATGGCGGCAACAGCGCGAAAACTGAGAATAGCCACAAGAAGAAAAAATCGGGGCGCGGCACAGTCTGGATTATAGTCGGATCGGGCTGGCCGTTTGGTCCAATCGGTCCCATCACCGCCGCCACCACCAATAAACTTAAAATAATCAGTCCCGCAAAAACCAAATCCTTTTGCGCGGCGAACGGAAAGAACGGTTCTCCATCCTTGTGTAATAACTCCGCATACTGCTCGCGATACTTGTCTCGAGTGACTATTCGACCAGGCATCGGCCATTCGTTGATTCCGAGCCTCAGCACCAAAAACAGATGCAGTCCCACGAAGCCGAACAACAGCCCCGGAATCACGAATACGTGCAGTGCGAAAAATCGCGACAACGTCTCGCCCGCGATGATCGGGCCGCCGAGGATCAAATCGACGAGTTTAGGCCCAATTATCGGCGATCGGCCCGCGATCGATGCGCCGATTCCGAGTCCCCAGTATGCGTCCTGATCGAAGCGCAGCACCTGCCCGGTGAACGCCATGCCGAGCGTGCATAGCATCAGCACGATGCCGGCGATCCACGTCAGCTCGCGTGGATACTTGTGCGCGCCGAACAAAAATACCTGCACCATATGTATCAGCATCAGCGCGACCATGAAGTTCGAGCCCCAGCCGTGCAGCGCGCGAATATACCATCCGAGCGGTTGATGGTAGTTCAAATATATTAAACTTTCCCATGCACCGTTCGCCGCGGGTGTATACACAGTCGCTAAACATATTCCCGTGACGATCTGCATAATGAGTACTACTAATGTCGCGCTGCCGAATATGTACCACCAGCTCGCGGAACTGCGCGGCACCGGATGCTCAGCGACTTCGGCAATAGTAGATCCGAGGCCGAGCCGCTCGTCGAGCCAGGCGCCGACTGACTTGATTCGATGCATCAGCGGCATCTGAGGTTTCCCGCCCTGCAATTCATGCGGTGGGTTGGCCGAGCGTGGGCATCTCGCCCGCGCGCACCCATAACTGGCCGGCTTCGATTTTGTGCTGATACTGATAGAGCGGACGCGGCGGCGGCCCCGACGCGTGCCGGCCGTCGGAATAAAATGCGCCGCCGTGACATGGACACATGAACAGTTCCGATTCGGCGAACCATCGCACGGGGCATCCGAGATGCGTGCAGTTGATCGCAAACACCTGGAAATCGTCGCCGGAGGTGCGCCGCACCCAGCACGGGATGTTCGACGTTTCGCCGTCCCACGGCTTTCGAAACGGGTTCACATATTCGGCGAGTCGCGTTTGATTCTCGGGAAAGTTCGTCAGCGGCCCCAGCGAGATCCATTTGAGCCAGATGAATTTGCGCGCCGGTGAAAGTACGTAGCCCAGAATCGGAATCGCGAACAGCGCCACTGCGATCGCGTTGATCGCGACTCCGAGCCGCAGTAGAAACGTCCGCCGCGAAGTCAGTTCGGTCGAATCCGCAGAATTCTTTTCGTCGTTTTCCGCCATCTGATGCGATTCGTTCCTCTTTAATGGATTGCCGCGTTCGAGGCGCTGAGCTGCGACGCCGGCCGTTTCGACGCCATCCACGCCACCACGTCCGACACCTGCTGCGAGTTGAGCGCTTGCCCCGCTGGATAGCCCTTCCAATCCGGATGCCCCAAGTCGGGCCTCCCCGCGATTATCGTTGCGCGCAAATTCTGATCGCTGACCAATGCGAGGAACGACGCATCGATAATCGATCCGGCCGCCGCGCCTTTGCCGTCGGGCCCGTGGCACGATTGACAATTCGCCGCGTACACACGCGCTCCGCGATTTGGATCGCCGGCCGCATTGCTCGCGTAGGGCGGGGTGCCCGCTCCGGCATTGCTGTCGCCGCTCCATTTTTTGCGTATTCCCGCGACCAGCAAATCTATTTGCTGATCGGTGAGCGTACCGCCCTGCGCGCGCAGAAACGGCGGCATCGCAGTGCCCGCAGTTCCATTGGCGATCACACGACGCATCGACGCGTCATCCACGATCGCCAAATAAACAGGATTGTTGAGCGCGATCGCCGGCCCGAGTTTGCCGTCCGCGCCATGACATCCCACGCAATTCTCGCCGTACAGTTGTCCGAAGTCGGTAATCGCTGACGGCCTGAGCGGCATCTCAGCCTCGGTCGGACGTCCCGGCATCCAATCGCATCCCGCCAGCAACGCGATCGTCATCGACACGCACGCGATCGCGCCGCGACGAATGCGACCCCGCGCGATCACTTCTCCGGCTCCCGCTCAATTCGCTCGCGCATGATTCCCGGCGATTCGATTCCGCTTCGCACCGCGAACGGCAGATGCTGCAGCGTGCGCACCTTCTCCGTTCGATCGACCACGTAGCCGGCGACCGCGCCGAATGCGATCTGGCACAGGATAAACCAGCGCCATTCGATGCGCGCGTCGAGCACCGGATTGATCACCGAGAGCGACGCCCACAAAAGGCCGGTCCATAGCAGCGGCGCAACGATCGCGGCGAAGAATGCCGGATAGCGCGGCGCCATCGGCAGCAGCACGCCATACAGCAGTCCAATCAGGATGGACGCGACTCCATGAATCACCAGCGCGACGATGAAGGCCGATGGAATGAACGACGAAAGTGTCGCGGCGTTCGCGTTCGCGAGGTCCGCCATTCCCGTCGCGGCGAGAATGTTAATCGTGTACCAGGGACTTCCGTGCAGAATCATTCCGTGCACGACGGCCAGCGCCGCCATCACGACTCCGCCCGCGATTCCGCCCTTGATTCCGGCGCGGTACGGATAGATCTCGAGCGGCAGAACCGCGCGATGGCCCATCTCGCCGACTTCGAGATACGCGACTGCGACTTTCGCGCGCGGGACCTCGAGCGCCGGCGTCACGGCGATCGATTCGGTATGCTCGACCGGCAGCACCTCGCCGAACCACCCGACGATTCCCACGATTGTGAACACGATTCCGACAATCGTGACCGCGACGCTGGTGACGAGTCCGGCGAAGCTCAGTGTCAGACCCACCGCCATGAGCATCGGCCACGCCGTCGGCGCCGGCATTTCGATTACAGTCTGCTCGTGCCCGCGATTTCTCTCGTCATCCATTTGTCTAATGCGACTGGCTATTCGATATAGCCACTTCTGCTCATCTTCCGACTACATACACAGTAATGAATACGACTACCCACACCGCATCCACGAAATGCCAGTACCATGACAGGACGTCAGTTCGCTCGGCGTGCCGGCGATTCATATAGCCCATCATCGTGAAAATCATCACCAGCAGAATGAGTATCAGTCCAATAGTCACATGCAATGCATGTAAACCTACCAGTGTGTAGTAAGTCGTGCCGAACAGATTAGTTCGAATAGTCAGATGGTCAATATATATCAGCCGGCGCCACTCCATTGCCGTACCGATCATGAATTCGATACCCAAGGCGAGCGTCGCGAGCCACCAGATCCCGAACGCGCGAATCGATCCTGCTTGCAGCGCCCGCATCGCGAGCACGATCGTGATGCTGCTCGAGAGCAGGCAGATCGTGTTCACGATCGGCGGCGCGAGCACGTCCTTCGGCAGCGGCCCACTCAGATTTTTACCGATGTAAAAGACGTAGGCGGCGACGAAAATCGAAAAGAACACCGACTCGGTCAGAATCAGCACCAGGATGCCGACGCGGCCGCGCGATGGCAGTGTCGTCGTCTCGACCGGGCCCGCGCTATACGCTGAGGCGCCGCTGATTGCTGCTCCTGCGCTCATTCGTACTTCCAGTCCGGATCCTCAGGATGCTTCAAGTCCCACAGCGGCCGGCGGCTTCGCACCACCGGCAACTCAGCAAAGTTGTACTCGGGTGGCGGCGAACTGGTGGACCACTCGAGCGTCCACGCATCCCACGGGTCGTCGCCGGCCGGTTTTCCCGAGCGCAATGATCGAATCACATTGATCAGGAACATCAGGATGCCCGCCGCCTGGAAGATCACTCCGATCGAGGCAATCAAATTGATCGTGTCGAGGCCGCGCCCCGGCTGGTACGTATAGATGCGCCGCGGCATCCCGCGCAGACCCGCGAAATGTAGCGTGTCGAAGGTCATGTGGAAGCCGATCAGGAATAGCCAGAAATGCCATTTGCCGAGCCGCTCGCCCAGCATCTTTCCGGTGGCCTTGGGAAACCAATAGTAAATCGCCGCGAAGATCATGAATACTATCGCGCCGATCAATACATAGTGGAAATGTGCGACTACGAAGTAGGTATCGGTGAGTTGCCAATCGAAGGGCGCGACCGCCAGCATGATGCCCGTCAATCCCGCGATCAGAAACTGCGCCAGGAAACCGACGCTGAACATCATCGGTATTCTGAAACGGATCTTGCCGCCCCACATCGTGCCGATCCAGTTGAAGATCTTGATTCCAGTAGGAATCGATACCAGCATCGTTGACGCCGCGAAAAACGCGTTGCCCGCCGGCGCCATCCCGACCGAGAACATGTGATGAGCCCATACGCCGAGACTGATGAACGCGAGCGCGCACGACGCCGCGACCATCACCGAGTAGCCGAAAATAACCTTGCGCGAGAACACCGGGATGATCTCGTTGGCGAACGCGAAGGCCGGCAGCACCAGCACGTAAACCTCGGGATGCCCGAAGATCCAGAAGAAGTGCTGCCATAGAATCGCGGAACCGCCCGCCTGGGTATCGAAAAAATGAGCGCCGAGAAAGCGATCGAGCAACAGCATCGCTTGCGCGGCGGAGAGCGGCGGCAGCACGACGCACATCAGAAAAGACACTACCGCGGCGAGCCACACCAGCACCGGCATCTTGCGCAGCGTCATCCCTTCGCATCGCATGCAGAATATCGAAGTTAGTAAATTGATCGCGGTCGCAGTCGAACCGACACTAGTCAGTAGAATACTCAGTATCCAATAGTCAGTACTGTTGCCGCGCGAGAACGCCCGCTCCGTCAAGGGCGCGTACGCGAACCATCCGACGTCGGGCGCGCTGCCGGCGCCGTAGAGTCCATCGCCACCGATGTAGCTGAAGTAGAGCAGCAGGCTGCCGAATAGCCAGAGCCAGAAGCCGAATGCATTGAGGCGCGGAAACGCGAGGTCGCGCGCGCCGATCATCAACGGCACCAGGTAGTTCAGGAATCCCGTCAGGATCGGCATCCCGACCAGGAACACCATCGCGGTGCCGTGAACCGTCAGCAGGCGATTGAATACCTGCGGCGCGATGATTCCCGCGTTGGGAATCGCAAGCTGCAAGCGCATCGTGGCGGCCTGCAATCCCGCGATCAGAAAAAATACCAGTCCGCCTCCGATATACATCAGCCCGAGGCGTTTGTGATCGACCGTGACTACCCATTCATGCGCCCTGCCCAGGATCGGCAACGACGCGTGATCGGATTCCGCACTGAGCGCGATCCGATGTTCGATACTGCCTGCCATGCCGTTTCAGCTCGCCTTGCTCATCGAAGCGTCGCCAGGTACGCCACCAGTCCGTCGAGATCCTTCGGTTCGAGATTCATCGCCGGCATCAGCGCGCCCGGCTTCATCTCCGCAGGATCGTGCACCCAGATTTTCAGATGCTCCGGCGTATTGATCGCCACGCCCGCGCCGAGCGTCTCGCGGCTCATCAGATGCGTGAGATCGGGCCCGAATGTCCCGTTGGCCGCGGTGCCGCGAATCGCGTGACAGTTCACGCACGCGGTCGATTCGAACACCGCGCGGCCGCGCGCCACCGACGCATCCTGCACCGGCGCCTGCTTCTCCGCCTCGGCCCAGCGCTGAAAATCGCCGCGCGGCTCGACGATCACTCTGAGCAGCATCATCGCGTGCTCGGTACCGCAGAATTCAGCGCATTGCCCGAGAAACGTCCCCACTTCATGCGGATCGATCCACATCGTGTTGCGATGATTCGGGATCGCGTCGGTCTTGCCCGCCAGACGCGGCACCCAGAAGCTATGCGCGACGTCGGCCGACTCGAGCACGATGAAAGTCGGCGTCGGATTCGCCGGATCGCTCTGCGGCACGTGCAGTTCGTTGGCCGTCACGATTCCCAGATCCGGATACTGGAACTCCCACCACCACTGATGCCCGATCACGCGCACGTTGATCGCACCCGGTGGCCGCGGCGCCGCCTGCACCGTATAGATCGTCCGCGCCGTGATCAGAATCAGCACGAACACGATGATCGCGGGCACTGTCGTCCACGCGAACTCGATCGGATTGCTGCCGTAAACTTGCGGCGGCTCGCGGCCGTCATCGTCGCTGCGCGCGCGGAATCGGACCACACTGTAAACGATCAGGCTGCCGACGATCAGAAAGATCGTGCCGGTGATCGCAAGCGTGAAGAACGCCAGTGTGTTGATATCGCTAGCCGGCGTCGATACTGGACTGAAAATGCTGCTCGGCGGGATTTTGGAGTTCGCGTCCCCCATCCCCCAATCGTTCGCAAATGCCCGCGAGGCTGCGGCGAGCATCGCAGCAATCCCCAGCAACCAGCGCTTCATCATCATCGACGAGCTTCTTTTCAGGGCCGCACGACCTCGGGTCATTCAGCGGCATTCGAGCGCGCGACTCACGCTCGGCCCCGAGCATCACTATCACAAAAGAATTTTGATTCCTAAAGGAACCGTTGCGGGAAGGTTGCGGGATCGAAGCTAATTGGCGCTGCTGATCAGATTTTGCTGATCGCCGTGCGGCAGAATCATCACCTCGGACATTCGCGTCTCGGTGTCGAGCCGCACGATATAAGCCGGCAGGCCCGACTGCGTCACGCTGACGTCGGTATGCGCATCGCAGCCGCATCGCGCCGCAAACGCGTCGTTGATGATCGCGAGCTTGTCGAGATTGAGCGCCGCCAGCTTGAGGCCCGCGCTATCGATCGATAATTTCAGCCGCGACTTCTTGAGCTCGAGATTCGACGCGAGCGGTGTCCCCGAACCCTTCGCCGTCCGCTCGATCCAATTGCGAAACTCCGCGTCGTTCATGTGCCGGACGTCGGGATAGGTCTTGCGAAGTTCCGAAATCGCCGCGTTGAGATTGCGCTTGCTCGGATGCGAATCGCTGAGCGTCTGCTCGTCCGCCAGATCCCAGATGTCCTTCGACCACTCCGCGAGCACCGCCGGATCGGCGCCGGGCACGCTGCGATAGTCCATCGCCGCGCGCTCCGCTCCGGCGAGATCGCGATCGGCCAGCGCCGCCTGCACCTGCTGCGTATCGATTTGCCTGCTCTGTTCATTCAACTGCGCCATGATCGCGCCGCTCTGACTCCCCGCCTCGCTCATCGCGGCGGCGCACGTTCGTCGCTGCTCCGCCAGCGAGACCGTCGGACGGCCAACCATGAAATCCGCGAGACAGAGGTCGTCGTTGGTTTCGCGGCGCTCGCTGGGAGTGAGGTCCTTGCGCGAGGACAGCGCGATTAATTCCTGCCGCGCCGCCATAAAATTGCCAGCCGATATATGGCTTCGAGCCGAGCTTAGCAACGACGGCGCGCACCCCGGCAACGCCGCGAGTACGGCCAGCAGGATCGGCAATGCGAGCGCAGTTCGGCGCCTCAGAACCCGGCTGCCGATTACGTCGCACCTGCAGAACATAAGTCAATTATGCGACATCCAGATGCACTTTGAATAGGGTTGCGACGTATCTTTCGACGCCATCCTGGAGGCTCCCTGAACCGTCGCGCCGACGCGGTTCGCGATTGTGTCGCAGCTTCTGACGGCGCCATCTTGCTAGCTGAGATACCCGCGGAACTGTCGATGGCACGAGTGGTGCTTTTCAACGTCCGCGACTCCTCGGCTAACTCCGAGGCCAGTGCCAAACCACTCGAGGTTTACGCCCATTAACGCCCACCAATCGAAAAGACGGTCGCCGACGCCGCCGACCGCGAGCATCGCGGCGCGACGCGAACACGGCCAGACCATCCTGATGTTCGCCATATTGCTGCCGATCCTGCTCGGCGTGCTGGCCTTCGGCGTCGATCTCTCGGTGTTCTACTTCACCTGGTCAAGAATGCAGTCCGCCGCTGACGCCGCGGTGCTCGCCGCGGCCTCTGCGCTGCCGGCTGACGCCGCAAAGGCCAAAACCGTCGCCACGAGTTACGCCGTCACCAACGGAGCGCTCGTGAGCGAAATCGCAACCCCGGTCGTCGCCGCCGACGGCCTCTGGGTATCGATCACTTTGACGCGGCAGGCGCCGTTATATCTGGCTCGGGTGCTCGGGCTGAATACCGCGCCGATTACCGTCAGCGCCAAGGCCGCGCTGCAGAATACCGGCTCGGCGACGGGTGCTTTGCCGCTCGGCTTATCCAGCCAGACCACCTACGCACTCGGACAAACCATCGCAATTCACAAGTCCAATGATGTCGGTCCCGGCAACTGGGATTCCTTGGCCCTCGGATGCACTGGCGCGTCGTGCCTCGCCAATAACCTGGCCAACGGATACTCGGGAACTCTCACCGTCGGACAAGTGGTGAGCAGCGAACCGGGCGGTGCCGTAGGGCCTTACAATTCGGCTATCAACGCGCGCATCGCAGCCGGCGCCAGCAGCGATCCCGGCGGCACCTGGAGCTCTCACACTCTCGACGACCAACGCTTGGCGATCGTGCCCGTGATGGATTGGACCGGATGCGAAGGTCGATGTCCTCTTACCGTGCAAGGATTCGCCGCAGTCTGGCTGGTCAGCCCGACCAGCCTCATCTTCATCGGCTCGGTCGTCCCTGGCTCGACTCCCAGCACCACCGCTGCCGCTTATGGATCCTATCGAGCGGTGCTCGTCCAGTAACTGTTGAACAACCACACGATACACAACGCTCGGTCTCAATCGATCTGGTGACCATTAGTGAACCACGCGATGTCCCGCGGAGATACGGCGATTGATGCAATTTGGGTCACTGCGCCGAATCGTCTTCACGTATTCACGGCCGTTCCAGTCCGTCCGCGTCTGGTACGGCAGGTGCACGAATGGTCCTCAGGAACGAGCCACGCAAAACGCTCGAAAGAGCCAGAGGGAACGAAAGAATGAACTACCTGACCAAACTGTTTGTCGCTGTCCGCGCGCAGCGAAACGGCCAGACGATGACCGAGTATGTGCTCATCCTCGCCGCCGTCGCCGTCGCCGGAATGACCGCTTACACGCTGCTCGGCGGCAAGATCACCAGCGAGATCGCGACCGTAACCGCAGCATTCTAGCCAACCGCGCAGTGCGGCGGGGATTCGACGACCCCCGTCGTCACTTGCGCCTGCGGCGCGCGCACAAGGTCATCCGATGCTCACGCGATCGAAAGACAGGAGCCCCGCACCGCGGCCGACTCGAGCGGCGAGCCGGCCCGCGCGCGGCGAACGCGGCCAGGCGATGGCCGAGTTTGCACTGATGGCGCCGCTGTTTCTTTTCATCGTTTTCCTCGGGATCACCTTCGCCGTGATCGGCCAGTCGGCGCTCGCGGTCAGCCAGCTCGCTTTCAACGGCGCACGTTATGCCGCGGTCAATCCCAATCTCACGTCGGCGGAAGTCCAGACTTACATCACGTCGGGCGCGATCGGCTCGCCTTCGATCACCAGCGGCGGCCATCTTACGGTCACGGTCGTGCAGGCGACTTTTGGCAACCCGGTGACGGTCACCGTCAGCTACGACATCTCGAGCAACCCGCTGGTTTCGTCGATGGCAACTTTGTTCAGCGGCCTGGGCTTTGGCCAAACCTTACCGACGACCCTTAGCGCCACGGAAGTCGTGATGAGTGAATGACGCCGCCGGCGAGTTGACTGTCCTGAATCGATCGGCAAGCGGCGAGGCGTGGAAACAGGGGAATCCGAATGCGACGAACTATGGCATTCATGTCGCTGGCCGCATTGGGCGCATTGCTGGCGGCCGCGGTGGTCTTCTCCGCGCTCAAGAAGCGCGAAGCCGAGGTCCAGCGGGCGCTGGCGCATACCGCGCAAGTAGTCGTCGCCGCCCATTCGATTCCGCTTGGCGCCAAGCTTCATCCCGCCGATCTCAAGCTCGCGCGATGGGCCCGCGACAGCCTGCCCGAGGGCTACTTCACCGACCCGCAGGCCGCGGTCGGCGCGTTTGCCCGCAGCCAGTTCTCCGCCAATGAACCGATCGTGAACGCGCGGCTGCTGATCGGCGACAAGGTCGGCGGCGTGATGCCGTTTCTGATCCCGCCCGGGATGCGCGCGATCTCCGTCGCCGTGGACGAAGTCGCCGATATCTCCGGCTTCGTGCAACCGCACACCCGGGTGGACGTCCTGCTCGCGGTCTCCGGCAACGGCCCGGGCGAATCGTCCTTCGCCCGCGTGATCGCGCAGAACATCGAGGTCCTCGCCGTCGCGCAGGAGATCGAGCGGGTCAAGGACGAACCCGAGGTCGTCAAGGAGGTCACCCTCCTCGTAACGCCCGTCGAAGCCGAAAAACTTACGCTCGCCACCCGCGAAGGAACCATCCGGCTCGCGATGCGCAGTTACGCCGACAACAAGATCGTCGCGACCAGCGGAATCGCGATCGACGATCTGATGCGTCACGCGCGCACCGACGTTCCCCTGATGGAAAAACAGCCCGTCGCACCGCCCGGACCGCGACCCGTCGCGCGGCGAGCTCACGGCCCGGCGCCGCTCCATATCGAAATCCTGCGCGACGGCAAATCTTCCGAAGCATTTTCCTTTATCAATTCAGCCGTGGTCGGACATTCGGGCGGCGCCGATCGCGATTCGCCGCCGGCTTATGCGCCGCCTCCGCCAGCCCTCTCGCCCGACGACGCGCCATCCGCCGCGCCCGCCGCAATGCGCTCCGCGACGTTTACCGGCGCGCCGAATCCGGCGCTCGCCGCGATGCTCGATCCCGCTCGCGCGGACTCGCCGCCGAAGCCCGCGCCCGCGCTCCGTCCCGGCGACACCGGCTACGTCCCGGCGCCCAAAACTCTCGCCATCGGTGCCGAATGAGAATCATGAAATTTCACCAAATCGCACGGCTCGCTCTCGCGAATCGCCTTCCACTGCTCATCTGCGGAGTGCTCATTGCCATTGCACCCGCTCCAGCGCTCGGACAACCCGCGCCGATCGCCGTCTCGATCAACGCCGGCGAATCTTTCTCGATCGATCACATCAAGGCGGGCGCCACTCCTGCCATCAGGGTTCTGCAGAATCCCTATGCCCTGGTCGTCAACGCCGTCAGCCCGCACAAGCTGGTTCTGATCGGCGCCGAAGCGGGCCGATGGGCGATCGACGTCACTGAAGATTCGGGCCGCGTCGCCACCTACGATGTTCGGGTCGCCGCCATCGCGAAGCCGGGAGCGCCGCTGTCGCCGGGGTACGCGCCGCCCGCGAGTACCGACGCGAACCTGGCCCCCCGTCCCGGCGCCGGACTTGCCTCCTCGGGCGGTGACGCAGCGCCGCCCGCCAGCACCGACATGAACCTCACGCCGCGCGCCGGCGCCGGCTTGATCGCTCCGGGAACCGAGACCGCGCCGCCAGAGGTGGTCACAATTCCCGGCGCCGGGTCATCTGCGCGCCCCGACGATCGAGCGCCGACCCAGGACGCCTCGTGGAGTTTGCCGGCGCTGCCGTCGCGCTCGACGATCCCCGCGGTCGGCAATCAGTCCATCGGCAAGCTCGAAACGCGCGAAGGACAGTATCGCACCGATCCGTCGATCCTCGGCCCCGACTCCGGCTACACCACGGTTTCTGTCTCCGGCGGCAAGCATTACCTGCCCGACGACGCGGTCTCGGTGGTCGCTGGCAGTTCCGAGATTATCGACTTCAAGCGCCGCCTCACCCGGATTTCGATCGCAGATTCCAAAATCGCCGACGTCCAGGTGATCAATCCCTACCAGATCAACCTGATCGGCCATGCCCCCGGCTTCACCACCATCGCGCTGTGGGACGCCGACGGCAGTTACAACGAGCGCCAGGTGCGCGTCGATCCCAACGGCAGCCAGCAGGTCCTGCTCAACACCATCGTCGCCGAACTCGACCGCACCGGTATCGAGAATCAGGGCGTCAACGTATCGGTCGCCTTCCTGAATTCCGGCATCTCGTTCGTCAGCCTGCCCGGTAACGTCGGCACGCCGTACAGCGGTACGTCTTCGTCCCCCGGCTCGATCACCACGCTTCCGCCGGCCGGCAGGATCATCCCCATGCTGCTATCGCAGAACCTGACCTATGGCCTCGCGACGCAAGGCTCGGGCGTGGCGACGCAGAGCTTTTTCCAGTTCCTCGAGCAGCACGATCTCGCCCGCATCCTGGCCGAGCCGCATCTGCTGGCCAATTCGGGCGAGAAAGCAAAATTTCTCTCCGGCGGCGAAATTCCGATCGTGATCGCGCAGGCGCTCAACTCGACGATCGTCTTCAAGCAGTTCGGCACTTCGGTCGAGTTCATCCCGACCGTCGTCGGCCGCAACGATATCGAGTTGCTCGTCAAGCCCGAAGTATCGCAGCCCGATTACGCCCACGGCGTACAGTTGTTCGGCTTCACCGTGCCCGCCTTCGTGACCCGCCGGGCCGAAACGCTGGTGCGCCTCAAGGATCGGCAGACGCTGATCATTGCCGGCCTCATTCTCCACGAAAAACTATCGACCGTGCAGAAGGTGCCCTACCTCGGCGATATCCCCTATCTGGGCGCGGCCTTCCGCAGCACCTACTGGGAGAGCAAGGAAACCGACCTCGTGATGAGCGTGACGCCGGAAATCGTGCGGCCCTTGCCCGCCGCCGCGGAAGTCTTTTTGCCCGGCGCGCGCGGCCCGATGACCGAAGGCGAAGTCAAGACCAGGCAAATCAACCCGCCGGATCCGTCCCGGCCGCGCTTTTGACCCAAGCGGACGAAGGAAGCATCGGGCCCTATGGCAGGATTTGAAAGAAAAGATGAGCTGCGCCGCGTCATGAAGATCGTCCTGGTGGGCGACCCCGGCGAGCAGCGATCCAAATTGAAAGCCGTGCTCGGCACGATCGTCGATCCTCCTCTCCAGATTGTTGAAGGCGACCCTGCCGCCGCGCAGGAACTTATCCACAAGGGCGCGCCGCCGCCCGATGTCGTCGTGGTTGTTATCGACGGCAACGAAGATTCGTCGCTCAAATTTATCCAGGCGCAAGCGGCCATCTCGCCGCATCCGATGCTCTTCGCCGCGCTTTCCGCGCACTCGGCCGGCGTGATGAAGCGCGCGCTCCGCTCCGGCGCCGACGAAATCCTCCTCCTGCCCCTCGATCCCGGCGAGGCGACCCGCACCCTGCTCAAGATTACCGAGGCTCGATGGCGCAAGGAGCGCCGCGAAGGCGCCGTCGTCTGTTCCCTCGTCAGCCTGATCGGCGGCGTCGGCGTCACCTCTCTTGCCGCCAATCTGGCGCTGGCGCTGCAAGCGATGCATCAGCGGGCGGCGCTGGTCGATCTCGATCTGCAGTCCGGCGGCCTGGCCGTGTTCCTCAATCTGGATCCCGAGTTGACTATCATCCCGCTCGCGCGGCTCGACCGTAAGCTCGATTCGATTCAGCTCGAGTCGGCGCTGACCAAGCATTCGTCGGGATGCCACCTGCTGGCCGCGCCGAAACGGATCGAGGAAGGCGAGCTGGTGTCGGATATCACCGTCAACACCGTGCTCGACCTGATGCGCGAGCTGTTTGATTACGTCATCGTCGATTGCGGCGACCACGTGGACGAAAACTCGGTCTCCGCCTGGGAACATTCCGATCATCTGTTTTACGTGCTCAACCAGTCGATCGCGGCTACGCGATGCGCCTGGCGATTCATGGACTTATTCGAGCGCCTGCGGCTCACTTCGCTCGAGCCGCGCTTCGTCATCAATCGGTACAAGCAGGCGCATCCGCTCGGCCAGAAGGAAATCGAAACCGCGCTCACCAAATCGATCTACGCCACAATTCCAAGCGACGATCAGACCTTCGGACGAATCGAGATGACTGCGCGCGATCTGTTCCAGGTCGCCCCCGGCTCTCCCGTCGCGAAAGCCACGATGGCGCTCGCGAGCCGACTGATACCGCATGCCGAAGCGGCGGAAGCCGTGGCCGGCGGATTCGTCGCGCGCCTCGTCACCGCGCTTACGCCTTCGTTCGCTCGCTAGCAGGAAAAAGGCCGCATCACGAACGTGGAACGCACTCGCAACTCCGCACGCAGGTAACCGCAAATGGGACTCTCCGATCGATTGAACATCTCGAAAACCGGCGTCGCTCCCGATACAGGCTCCGCCTCCGGCTCGCTTATCGGCGTGACCGTACGGCGCCGCAAGGATGCCCTCGCGGACAGCTCGCGCCGCCTCAAAGTCAAAATCCACAACAAGCTCTTCGAAACTATTGACGTCTCCAAGCTCGAAGCACTCGAGCCCGCGATGGTCTCCGCCAAAGTCTCTGCCGCCATCAATGACATCCTGACCGAAAACGGCACTCTGCTGACCGACGCCGACCGCGGCCGCCTGGTCGAGGAACTCAAAAACGAGCTGCTCGGCCTCGGACCGCTCGAGCCCCTGCTGCAGGACGACGACATCACCGACATCCTGATCAATGGCCACAATCAGGTGTACGTCGAAAAACGCGGCAAGCTCTCCCGCAGCGACATCTCGTTCCAGGACGATCAGCACCTGATGCTCATTATCGATCGAATCGTCTCGCGCGTCGGCCGCCGCGTCGATGAATCATCGCCGATGGTCGATGCGCGCCTGCCCGACGGCTCGCGTATCAACGCGATCATCCCGCCGCTTGCGATCGACGGCCCCGCGCTTTCCATCCGGCGCTTCGGCAAGCATCGCTACGATATCGAATCGCTGGTCGAGAAGGGCGCGCTGACTCGCGACCTGGTCGATTTTCTGCAGGCGGTCGTCCGCGCACGCCTCAACGTGATCGTCTGCGGCGGCACCGGCTCCGGCAAAACCACGATGCTCAATTGTCTGTCCGCCTTTGTCCCCGAGAACGAACGAATCATCACCATCGAGGATTCCGCCGAACTATCGTTGCAACAACCGCACGTGGTCCGGCTCGAGACCCGCCCGCCCAATCTCGAAGGCCGCGGCGAGGTCACGCAGCGCGACCTGGTCAAGAACTGCCTGCGGATGCGCCCTGATCGAATCGTCCTCGGCGAGGTCCGCGGCGCCGAGGTCTTCGACATGCTGCAAGCCATGTCCACCGGCCACGACGGCTCCATCGCCACCATCCACGCCAACAGCCCGCGCGAATGCCTCGGCCGCCTCGAGATGATGATGCTCCTCTCCGGCTTCCTGATTCCGCAGCGCGCGATGCGCCAGCAGATCGCCTCGGCGCTGAACATAGTCGTTCACGTCAGCCGCCTGTCCGACGGCTCGCGCAAAATCCTCAAGATCTCCGAAATCAGTGGCATGGAAGGCGAAATGATCATGATGCAGGACCTGTTCGAGTTCGTCCGTACCGACACCAGCCCGGCGGGCGCGATCATGGGAAACTTCCAGCCCACCGGCATCCGCTCGACCTACACTCAGCGCCTCGACATCGCCGGTTACCACACCGGTCCAAAAGTGCTCTCTGACTTTGCACCCGGTGCGGGCCCCGCTCAGAGCGCGAGAATCCGATGACCACGCATGACCTGCTGATCGTCGGCGGCGCATTCGGCCTTACCCTGGTGGTCATGGCTTTTGTCTGGCTGCGCCGCACCGGCCCCGGCTCGGTCTCGACCGCCGTCATCGCGCGGATGTCACGGCCTGGCGGAGCCGTCGCCGGCGATATCAGACGCACCGATCGCCTGCGCAGCACCGGCAAGGAATTTCTGGCGAAGCTGTATCAACTCAACATGCTCCGGACGCTCGAGGAAAATATGTGGCAGGCCGGCATCTACATCCGCGTCGCCGATATCCTGCTGATAATCCTCCTGCTGTTCGGCGCGGGACTCTTCGCCGGCCGCCTGCTGCTCGACGACGCCTGGTTGTCGCTCGCTACCGCCTGCGGCGCTGGATTCCTGCCCCTGCTCTACATCCGCGTCCGCAAGAAACGGCGCCTCAAGGCGTTCGTTCAGCAACTCCCCTACGCGCTCGACATGATCAAGTCATCGCTCGAAGCCGGCCATACTCTGCTCCGCGCGCTCCAGGTGATCGTCACCGAATTTCCCGATCCTCTCGGCAGCGAATTTCGCTCCGCGATCGAGCAGAGCCGCCTCGGATTGCCGATGCCGCGCGCGATCGAGGAGATGCTCAAGCGCGTGCCCGAGGACGACCTCCGGCTGTTCGTCGTCGCCGTCCGGGTCCAGGCCGATGTCGGCAGTTCGCTCGCGGTGATCGTCGGACGGCTCTCCGAGATCGTCCGCACCCGCCAACGCCTCCAACAGCAAATCAAGGCGCTGACCGCGCAATCCCGCATGAGCGGCCTGGTCGTCGGGCTGCTCCCAATCCTGATGCTCGCTGCGTTCAGCGTGATCCAGCCGAGCTACACGCACACCCTTTTCTCCGATCCCAACGGAATCAGGATTATCAAGATCGCCGCGGTGCTCGATGTCCTCGGGTTCCTCTCGATCCGCCGGATGCTGCAGGTGAAGTACTGATGACAGCGATCTACGCGAGTCTCACCATCTTCTTTCTGGTCGGGGCGATCTCGCTCGCGCTCTACAACGCCCTCTACGGCAGCCATCGCGGACTCGAAGATCGCATCACCGAGATGGCGGTTACGATGCGCGTCTCCTACGGCAACGCCAGCGCCATTGATATTGAATCTCCCGGCTTTGCCCGCTCGCTCTTTTTGTGGGTGACCCGCAAAATTCCCGAACCCGCTTACAACACCCCCGAAGACCTGAAGCTCACGCAGACCCTCGTGCAGGCGGGCTTCGCCAGTCCCGAAGCGCTGCGCACCTTCCACTTCGTGCGAATCTCCGCGATCGTGCTGCTCGCCTTGGCAGCTCTGCTCTTATCCCGCTTACTCGGCCTCGACGGCGTCAGGAGTTTCATGCTGATGTTCGTCGGCGCCGGCGCCGGCGTCGCCATCCCCAACTACTACCTGAGCCACCGGGTAAAAAAGCGACGCCAGAGAATTGCCGCGCAACTCTCCGACGTGCTCGACCTGCTCGTCGTATGCGTCGAGGCCGGACTCGGCGTCGGCGAAGCGATCAAAATCGTCGGCGCCGAGACCCAGCGCCAGGGCCAGGAGATCGGCGTCGAACTATCCACCGTATCCGCCGAACTCGGCGCCGGCAGCACCCTTGCCGAGGCGATGAAGGGTTTCGCCGCGCGCACCGGCGTCGACGATATCAAGCCGCTCGCTTCCACCCTGGTCCAAAGCGAAAAACTCGGCGCGCAGATCGGTCCCGCGCTCCACTCCCTGTCCGACTCGATACGCAATACGCGGCGCACGCGCGCCGAAGAAGCCGCGGCGAAAACTACCGTCAAGATGCTCTTTCCGCTGGTTTTCTTCATTCTCCCCGCCATGATGGCCGTCATCCTCGGGCCCGCCATGATTCAAATCATGCACACCTTCTCCCATTAGCTTTTCACCGTGCTCTTGACGCGCGCCGTCCGGCTCAATATCGGTTCGATCATGGATGATCCCGCTCCGAAAAAGCGCGCGCTCGATCTCTGGAACGAAGCCACCCGATTCCATCTCAACAACGAACTTCAGCGCGCTATCGAGCTCTACACCAAATCGATCGAGATCTATCCCACCGCCGAGGCCTACACGTTTCGCGGATGGGCTTACGAACGGATGGGCCGCCTCGATGAAGCTATCGCCGAATGCCGCATCGCAATCGAAATCGACCCCGGCTTCGGCAATCCCTACAACGACATCGGCGCTTATCTGATCGCCAAGGGCAATTTAGACGACGCTATCCCGTGGCTCGAAAAAGCCAAGCTCGCGCCGCGCTACGAGCCGCGTCATTTTCCCTTCATGAATCTCGGCCGCCTCTATGCCGCAAAAGGGATGGTCATGCGCGCGATCGAGGAATTTGAAGGCGCGCTCGCCCGCGCGCCCGGCGAACCGTTTTGCGAAGCGGCTCTCGCGCAGTTGCGCGCGATGCTCAATTGAATGGAGCAACCGTCCGAAATCGTCGGCACGCCAGCCCCTCCGTCATCCCGAGCGGAGTCTGCCCTTCTTTCCCTCGCCCGCTTGGTTGCGGGAGAGGTCGCCGACACCGAGCGAAGTGAGGCGTCGGCGGGTGAGGGTGCAGTCGGCGCGAAGAAAGGACCCGAGATCCTTCGACTCCGGCAACCTTCGGATGACGGAAGGGGCACAATGAGGATGATGAAATGAAAAATCCCGGCTCCGGAATTCTTAAAACGGTGGCTGCGCCTTGATTAAAGCCGGCCAATGATCAAAGCAGGGCAATGATCAAAGCCGACCAATGATCAAAGTAGGCCAATGATCAAAGTAGGACAGCCAGCTCCCGATTTCGTCCTGCCCACTCAAGACGGCGCCGACCTTTCGCTTGGCGGTCTCCGCGGCCACAAAGTCCTGCTCTGGTTCTATCCCGATGCCGGCTCTCCCGGATGCACCCTCGAGGGCCGCGGCTTTCGCGATCATCAATCGTACTTCGACGAGAACAACATCCGCGTCGTCGGAATCAGCTTTAATACGCCCGACGAAAATGCCGCGTTCGCACAGCAGCACAACTTCGCCTTCCCGCTGCTGAGCGATGCGAATCGAACCTGTGGCCTCGCCTACGGCGCGTGCGCCAGCCTCAATGCAACTCAGCCCGACCGCGTGAGTTTCCTGATCGATGAGCACGGCCTTATCGAGCGCGTCTATGATCAGGTCGATCCGCGCGATCATCCCGCCCGCGTCCTCGCCGACATCCTCGGCGTCTAGGCGTACCTAGGCCAAGAGCGCCAATAAGCTCCGTGTTTACGCGGCTAGTATGGGGCACAGAGGCTGTCGAATCCTTGTGCCTCGGCTTTGGTCAGATTGTGCGAGGTGACTATTCAGCCGTTGCGTTCAAGGCGAGGGCGAAGGGCCTGGCTTTCCTTTCTTGCGAAGTCCCAATGCGACCATTAGTCCTTGATAGAGCGCGTCGGACTCTTGCTTGAGATCAATGCAGGATGGAAATTCTATCGACACGATTTTGAACAGCGTAGCAATGGAAGCATTCAAACAGAACAGAAGGCCCTCCAGTGAAGAAGACCAATGATCTTCACGCATTCTATTGACATCTGGTTCCGAAATTGAACGGGGCCTACTGCTCGTCACGCCGACAGACCACATGACGCCGAAAAGCGTGCCATGTGCGATCTCGGACGCATGGCGATACAGCATCATCATCGACAGTCCCAGAGTCGCAGCAACGTTCTCTCCATACTTCGATCCAATTGTTTCAAGTTGCTGAACTGGTGACTCGGGGGTCCACTGCGTAATTTCGCGACCCTTTGGCCAAGTGAACTCGTCAATTGCAGCTTTCAGGCGCGGGTCGGAATCGGCTTTCGGCTTAGAGCTAGCTCGAATCACAATTTTCTGATCATTCAACTTTAACTCTCGGTCTAGGTCGCGATAAGCCTTCTGACTCGCATGGCGCAGCGCTCGCTCGGCGGACTTGGGTCCCAGCGCGCAAATGAAGCAGGCATTGAGGATCGTCAGGTAAACGGTCCTGCCAGTAACGAATGCATCTCGGAATCGGTTAGGAACAAGAAACGATAAAGAACCGCAAGAATCCGCAATTGCGGGCATCAGGAATCCAAGCACAGCACGTGTTACAGGAGCGTCTTTATCAACAAGCTCATTTCCGAGCCGGACTAAAAGATGCCCCTGTTTTTGCAAGTACGACAGAGCGACGCTAACCGACTCAGCGGGCGTCAATTTTTTCTCTTCAGTATTCAATCCACGGTCACCCAGATTCACACTCTTGGCGTCTGCTATCGCTGCATCATGACTCCCAGAACCGTCGCGAACAACGTCACGAGAGCGACGGCAAACGTCGAAACGATCCAAGAGTGAGTGTTATGAATCGCGTTCCAGCCTGAGTCAGTAAGGCGATAGACTGGGTTGATCGATATAGGGTTGGTCGGTAGATCACCTTCGTCCGAAACTTCCATGTTCGGAATCGCACGATGGTCTATCGGCTCCGCCCATCCGCGCAGATGGCATGTGCGCAAGGCGGTCTGTGCGCTCTCATCGCTCATTACGGCGCGCTCTACAAACCAAGCGTTGCCGGGTTGAAGAATCATTCTGACGCGCTGTCGGGACAGCCGCCGCAACACTTTCTTGATCTCTCGCTCGTCTCGCCAATAGGTCATCATGCGTGATCCCCCTTCCCGCATATCAGATCATGGCTGTGGAAATGAGTCGAATCGGTCCGGCCGGGTCGTGATCCCAATTTGATCCCAAGTGGGGTGGAAGCGACCGTGCCCCAGCTTACAGCTTGCAAATAGTCGCGTAAACGTGCGGAGAATATCGGAAGCCCCCTTAGTCTCAGATGGATAGAGCACAGGGTTCCAAATCCTTGGGCCGTGCGTTCGACGCAAGCCCATTCGCAGCGCCGCTGATATCAACCAACAATGAAAATTCGCGGCGTCCTGTTCGACCTCGACGAAACCTTGATCGAAGAGCAGGCCTCCAACGACGCCGCCGCGATGATCGCATGTGCCATCGCCGCCGAGCGCGTGGGCATCGATCGCGACGCCTTGCTTCGCGCGATGCGCGAGCGATCGCTCGAGCTATGGCTCGGCGGCCCGATGATCGACTACTGCCGCAACATCGGAATCAGTCCGGGCGAGGGACTTTGGGGCTCGTTCTCGAGCGCTGATCCGGGCGCGGCGCGGCTGGGCCAATGGATCCCGGAATATCGGATGCTCACGTGGCTCGGCGCGTTGCAGCGCGTTGGAATCGACGATCGATCGCTGGCGGCGGAATTGGCCGCGACCTTCATCACCGAACGGCGCGCGCGCCACCTCGTCTTTCCCGAAATCCTTCCGATGCTGCTCGACCTTCGCCGCAACTATCGCCTCGCGCTCATCACCAACGGCGCCACCGACCTCCAGCGCGAAAAAATCGACGGCGCCGGCCTCGGCGCATTCTTCCCGGCGACACTGATCTCCGGCACGCTAGGGATCGGCAAGCCGCGCCCGGAAATCTTTCTAGCCGCGCTTTCGCAACTCGGCCTCGCCGCCGCCGAAGCGGTGATGATCGGTGACAGCCTGAGCCGTGATATCGGCGGCGCCGGCGCGCTCGGAATCAGAACGATCTGGATTAATCGGCTCCGCAGGCCCCGTGACCAGCGTTATCGCTCGCCGGATTTCGAGCTAACCGACCTGCGCGGATTGCCGGCTATCATCCCGCCCTCTTAATACCTCGCCCGCTTCGTTGCGGGAGAGGTCGCTGAAACCGAACGAAGTGAGGGATCAGCGGGTGAGGGTGCAGTCGCGTCCTCTCGACGCCCGCCACTTCCGCAGCGCGCCAATATCTTGCCGCTCTACCTGCGGATGCCATCGATCTGCCATTCCTCGACCTATGCGCCTCGCCGGATGCCTATCTGTGGACACTTAAGATCATTGTAGTGCCGATGGTCTCCGGCGACTTAGCGTGGCTCATCCCTTGCTCCAGCTTGGGACAGTACAACCAGGGGACTTCGCGGAAGAATGGAAACTGTTGCTATCGCAGAGAGTCAAATTGGCGAGTGGCCCGCGCGCATGGAATACAAGGAACGGGATTTGATTAAGCTCGATCAGCTGGCCGAAGGCTCGGAGCGGGTGCAGGGGATGGTCGTGCGCTCGGTGCAATTGCGCAATGTGCTCAAGACCGTCGCGAGGTTGAGTCCTTACAAATCGACAGTGCTTATCTCCGGGGAATCCGGCACCGGCAAGGAACATATCGCCCGCGCTCTGCATTCGTTAAGCGGGATTTCAACTCCGTTCGTCATCTTCAATTGCTCCAACCTGCTCGAATCGCTCGCCGAGTCGCAACTGTTCGGACACGTGAAGGGCGCCTTCACCGACGCGCGCGAGGATTCGCAGGGCTTCTTCCGCGCCGCCCACGGCGGCACGCTCTTTCTCGACGAAATCGGAGACCTGCCGCTGAAGCTGCAACCCAAGTTGCTGCGCGCGGTCGAAATGCACGAAGTGCAGCCGGTCGGCTCGTCGCACTCCTACCACGTCGATATCCGGCTGGTTGCGGCGACCAATCGCGATCTGCGCTCGATGGTCAAGGCGGGCCAGTTCCGCGATGACCTCTTCTATCGCCTCAACAACGCCACCATCTTCATCCCGCCGTTGCGCCGGCGCCGCGAGGCGATTCCAGCCTTCGTCGGGTATTTCATCCAGCATTTCAACAAGATCTTCGGCACCAACGTCGAGGAAATCTCCCGCGGCGCGCTCGAACTGCTGTGCAACTATCAGTGGCCCGGCAATGTCCGCGAGCTTGCGCACGCGGTCGAAAGCGCAGTCCTCCTGAGCGACTCCAACGGTATCGGAGTCGCCGACCTGCCGCCGGAAATCGTCAATGGCTCCGGGGCCGAAATGCTCGAAGCGAAAAATGCCGAAGCGCTCGATAGCCCGGACTCCGAAGGCGTCGTGCGCCGCCTCACGCCGATGAACTTTGCGCCCGAAACACCCGCGCTGCTGCTTGACGAAGTCATCCGGCAAACTCTGGTCCGTTCGCTCGAAGAAACAGAGGGCAATCGCCGCCGCGCCGCTGCGATGCTTGGTGTTTCCCGCTCGACCTTATACCGGATGCTCACGCGCTACGGCCTCGAAGATCCGCGCCGCTCGCCCTGATAGCGCGCCGCAAGTTTCTTGGGGTGGGTCGCGCCGCGCAAGGGGGGACGCGGCCCGCCCACTTCCGAGGCCGCAATCCAGACCAAATCCGCCTTCGCTTCCTGTTCTCCTGAACTGCCAACGTTTCACGTGAAACATCGCCAGCGAATCAAGCGCTCAGTTCGAGGCCGGCGACGCGGCCGCCGCGGATGCGCGAGTCGCCTCCCAGATCGCGTACAGCGGATCCTCAGGATGCGCCTTGGCCAACGCGATGATCTGCTCGATCGTCGCGCGCAGGTCGCCATGATTGATTCGCTGCAGCGCCGCGAAATTGTCCAGGTCGCGAAAATAAATCAGGTAGTTCACCAGCACCGCGTTGTTGAGCGGCTGCTTGTCGAGGTCGTAGTGCTCGAGGCCCGAGAGTGTCGGCTCGAGCGCCGCGTAATCGGCTTTGATCGCCCCAAACGCGACCTCGCGCTGCTTCAGAATTTCGTGTTCGGGAAGATCGCTCGTGTAGATTTTCAGCAGCCGCGCTTGCTCCTGCAGCAAGAACCGCGAGAAGCGAAGTTCGCTGTCCAGAATCGCGCGCGCCGCGATCGTGTCCGCCGCCGACTCGCCTTCGGTCGCCGCGAAGAACGCGATCGCGCCGGCGCTGCCGACGTAGGTCGCCGCCGATTCGTCGAACATCGCGTCGCTTGGCAGGTAATAGGTGCGATGAAACAGTTCGTGGATCAGCACGCCCGCCAATTCCACCCGATCTAGTTTGAGCAGATTCGATAAAACCGGATCGTCGAAAAAGCCGAGGCTCGAAAATGCCACCGCCGGCCGCACCATCGTGTCGAGGCCCTCGCTCTCGAGCGAGGCCGCCATCGCGTTGGCGTCTGCCGGGTCGAAATAGCCGCGATACGGCACGCTGCCCACGATCGGGAACCACCATGTATAGGGCCTCAGCGAATCGCGCGGAGCCGCCATCACGACGTGCACGACCGCGCCGTTATCGACCGGCGCGATGGTTTGATAAGCGCCGCCGACTTCCAGTCCGAGGTTTTCTTCGGCGAATTTCCGCACGGCGAGAACGGTTTCGAGCTTCTCGCGAATTTCCGGCGAGAGGTCCCGCTGCGCGAGCTCGACGGAAATCGGTTTTCGGTTCCACAGGATGCGCCCGCCTTCATAGGCCGCGCGCGCGAGATAACCGGCGTAGCATCCGGCGAGCAGCGCCGACGCCGTGATCAACGCCGCGGCGCGAACGACTGCGCTCCGCCTGACGAATCCACGCACGGCGCGAAGGTCAGCCCGCGACCAGGCGATCGTTGTTCGCCATCGCGGCGTATTGCAGTTCGAACAGCCGAAAATATAGGCCGCGCTGCGCGAGCAATTCCGCGTGCGTGCCGCTCTCACGCAGCACGCCGCCGCCCAGCACCATGATTCGATCAGCGCGCTCGATGGTGGAAAGCCGATGCGCGATCACGACCGCAGTGCGATCGGCGAGCAACTCGTCGAGCGCGAGCTGAATCAGGCGCTCGGTCTCGCTGTCCACGCTCGAGGTCGCCTCATCCATCACCAGGATGCGCGGGTTGTAGGCGAGTGCGCGCGCGAAAGAGAGCAGTTGGCGCTGGCCCGCCGAAAGATTTGCGCCGCGCTCGCGGATTTCCTCGGCCAGTCCGCGCGGCAGGCGTTCGACGAAGCGCAATGCCTGCGCTCGCTTCAGCGCGATGCTGACTTCGCGTTCGCTGAGTTCCGTGCGCGAGAGCCGGATATTTTCCATCACGTCGCCGGCGAACAAAAACACGTCCTGCTGCACGTATCCGATTTCGCGCCGCAGCGCCGGCAGGTCCCACTCGCGCACGTCGATTCCATCGACCAGGATGCGCCCGCCAGTCACGTCATACGCGCGATTGAGCAGTTTGATGATCGTCGTTTTGCCCGAACCGGTCGGGCCGACGATTGCAATCTTCTGACCCGGCTCGACGCTGAAGCTTAGGTCGCGCAGCACCGGTTCGCCGCGCCGGTACTCGAACGTCACGTGATCGAAAACGATCGCGCCGCGCGACGATGCCGGGATTTTCGGTCGCGCGGGCATCGGCAGCGTCTGCTCGGTCTGCATCAAGTGGAAAATCTTTTCGACTGACGCGAGCGCGGATTGCAGCGCGCTGTACTTGGTCGAGATGTCGCGCAGCGGCATGAAGAATTGCTGCGCATACTGGATGAAGGCGATCAGCGTGCCGAGCGTCACCAGATGCCGAATCACGCTGCCGCCGCCAATCCACAAAATCACCGCGACGGTAATCGTGCTGATCGTCTCGACCGCGGAGAACTGGCCGGCCTCGTACACGTTGGCCATCATCTGGACTTCGCGCGAGCGGACATTCAACGCGTCGAACTCACGGCGGCTCTCGCGCTCGCGGGTGAAAAGTTGCACGACGGTCATGCCGGCCAGCGACTCGGAGAGGTAGGCGTTCAGCGCGGCGAGGCGATCGCGAATCTGGCCGTACACGATGCGCGAGCGCGAGCTCAAGAAGTAAATGATGATGGTGAGCGGCGGAATCGAGCACAGCGACCACAGCGCGAGCCGCGGATGCAAGCTGAACATGATCGTCACGATGCCGCCGAGGGTGAGTGCGTCGATAAACAGCGTGAGCGAGCCCGCGCCAAACATGTCGTTGATCGCATCGACGTCGGTGGTCATGCGGCTGACGAGGCGGCCGACCGGGGTGCGATCGAAGAACGACATCGGCAATCGCTCGATTCGGCGGAACAGCGCGAGGCGCAAATCGGAAAGGCTGTATTGCGCGACCATCATCATCAAGTAGAACTGGCCGTAGAAGGCTGCGAACTCGAGGATCACCAGCAGCAGATAGAGCATGCCCATCACGAACAGGCCGTGGCCGCCGGAAATGCGGAACAGCACGGCGAGCCATGCGGGCGGCGTCGCGCCGTGATGGCCGGAGAGAAATTCATCGACGGTGAGCTTGATGATGTAGGGCTGCGCGAGCAGGAACGCGGAATCGAGCGGCATCAGCGCGGTCGCGGCCCAGAAGAGTCGCTGGTACGGACGGATGAATCCCCACACCCATCGCAGCAGCGCGAGGTCGTAAACGCGGACCGGAGATTCTTCAGCAACCTGCATCAGTAGCGGCTCAATTCTTCCTCGAGCAACTGGCGGCGGAACAACTCGGCGTAGATTCCGCGCCGTCCCATCAATTCTTCGTGCGTGCCGCGCTCGGCGATCTCGCCGTCGTCGAGCACGATGATCTGATCGGAGTCGCGGACGGTCGAGGCGCGATGCGCGACGACGATCGTGGTGCGGCCGGCGACGCTTTGCTCGAGACTATCGAGCACCGCCTTTTCGGTTTCGGTATCGACGCTCGAAAGCGCGTCGTCGAGCACCACGACGTTGGGATTGTAGGTCAGCAGGCGCGCGATCGTGACGCGCTGCTTCTGGCCGCCCGAGAGCGCCATGCCGCGCTCGCCGACGATCGTGTCGAAGCCGTGGCCGAGCGTCGCGATATCCGGTTCGAGGCCGGCGATTTGCGCCGCACGCTCAATCTCATTTTGAGATGCATCCTTGTTGCCGAAGGCGATGTTGCGCGCGAGCGTGTCCGTGAACAGCACCGGTTCCTGCGGCACCATCCCGATTGTGCGGCGGAGCGCGCCGAGCGGAAGTTCGTGCACGTCGCGGCCATCGAGCATCACGCGTCCTTCGGTGGGTTGCAGCATCCGCACCAGCAGCTTGACCATCGTCGATTTGCCGGCGCCGGTGCGGCCGACGATCGCGAGCTTTTCGCCCGCCGCGACTTTCACATTGATGTCTTTCAGCGCGTAAGTGATTTTGCCGCCGGCGCCGTTGGCGCGATTGCTGTCGTTCGCGAAATAGCTGAACCACACGTGGTTCCATTCGATAGCGCCGTTGATCTCCAGTTTGAGATCGCTCCCCTCGACCGTGTCGGCGCCTCGCGCATTGAAAATCTCATCGAGGCGCTTCATCGAAGCTTTGCCGCGCTGATAGATCGATAGCATCCAACCGAGCGAAATCGTTGGCCACGCGAGTTGGCCCAGGTAGCTCAGAAACGCGACCAGCGAGCCCAGCGACATCTGGCCCGCGATCACAAGCGAGCCGCCGTAAATCAGCACGATCATCGTGGAGGTGGCGGCGGCGCCGCGAATCATCGGCATCATCGCGCCGCGGGTGCGCGCGAGCGCGAGTCCCTGCTCGTTGTAGGAAGCGTTGATTTTGCGGAACAGGCCGGCCTCGTGATCCTCGAGCGTGTAAGCCTTCACGACGTGGATGCCGGCGAGGCTCTCCTGGACCTTGGAGCCGATCGACGCGAGGCCCTCCTGCACCCTGAGGCTGCGCATCATCATCGCGCGCATCAGCCATCGGATCGCAACGAACAGAATGAAGTATGGCACGATCGCGACGAAGGTCAGGCGCGCGTTCAGCGAACTCATGAAGACCAGCGCGAGGCCGTAAATCAGCGGCGTGTTCGCGATCGTCAAAACGAACATCCCAACCATCATGCGGACCGCGGTCAGGTCGTTGATCATGCGCGACATCAGGTCGCCGGTTTTGTAGGTCTGGTAGAAGTCGGTGCTGAGCGTGGTCAAATGCGCGAAGAGATCGTTGCGCAGGTCGTATTCGATATCGCGGCCGACGTTGAAGATGACGAAGCGCGAGAACCAGCGCACGACGCCGAGCACGATCGCAAATGCGATCATCAGTTCGGCGTACCACGCGATCTGCTCGAAGCTATGCGCCTTGGTGGCGTCGATCGCGTCGCGCATGAAGAGCGGGATCATCATCGCGAGGGTGGCGGTCGCAAAAGTGCAGACGATGCCGAACAGGTAGCGCCGCCAGTAACGGCGCATATAAAGGAGCAAGCGTTTCATGAGCGATGCTTAAATTATCAGGTCTCAGACGCGATAGAAGTGGCGGGCGCGGGAAGTTCCGGCGGTCGCGGCGATAGGAATCAAAGCGAGGTGCGGGATTTGATGCGGCGCTCGTATAATTTCGCGTACTTCAGAAATACGTAAAAGGCCGCCGTCATCGCAGCGTAGAGGCCGCGGCCGCCGTCACGGAAGCCGCCTCGGATCACGTAGAAATTGAAAAACCGCCACGCCGGATTCGCGATCATCCTGAATGGCGTGAACGCGTTCGGCTCCTGCTCCAGCGCGGCGCGCGAACTGAAGCGATTGATCGTGGCGACATGATCGGCGATATCGCGATAGCTGAAATGCAGAATCGGATTCTGGAGGCGCTCGACGCGGCCCTCGACGATCACCTTGTCGTGCGGATCGCGGCCGCCGATATGACCGCGATCGCGCCTGAAGAGGCGCACCGGCGTGTCGGGATAAATCGCATGCGAATAATAATGACTGAGGTGATAGAGAATCCGCCGGATGCGATAGCCGTCGGCAGCGCCAGGCGAAGCGACGGTGCGCAAAATCTCTTCGCCGAGATCGTGCGTCGCCTGCTCGTCGGCGTCCATCAGCAGCACCCAATCGCCGGTCGCGCGATCGAGCGCCATCTGCTTCTGCATCACGTAGTTGGTGAACTCATGCTGCACGACATTGGCGCCGGCATCGCGCGCGATCGCGACCGTGTTGTCGGTCGAGCAGGAATCGATGACGATTTTTTCGTCGCAGAACCACGCGCTCCGCAGACATTGCGCGATCAGCGCCTCTTCGTCGCGCGTGATCGTGATCAGCGAGATGCGTGGACGTTCGGCCATGCGGCGTTCAGTGCTTTGGATGATCGAGTTCGTCGATCACTTTGGTTGCGATCGATTTGAAAGCCGCGCTCACGGGATGCGACGGATTGGCGGCCACGATCGGCTGAGCGCGATCGCCGCCTTCGCGCAGTTCGCGCACCAGCGGAATCTCGCCGAGGAACGGCACGCCCAGTGACTCGGCGAGCCGGCTGCCGCCACCATGCGAAAAAATATCGTGGCGATGATTGCACTTGCGGCACAGGTAATAGCTCATGTTCTCGACCACGCCGAGCACGGGCACGTGCACCTCGTCGAACATCGCGACGCCGCGCTTGACGTCGAGCAGTGCGATCTCCTGCGGCGTCGTCACGATCACGCCGCCTGCGAGTTCAACGCGCTGCGTAATCGTCAGTTGCGCATCGCCGGTGCCGGGCGGCAAATCGAGCACCAGGCAATCGAGTTCGCCCCATTCGACGTTGAACAGAAATTCCGTCTCGAGCTTGGTGACCATCGGACCGCGCCAGATGACGGCGGTTTCATCATTGATGAAGAGCGCCATCGAAATGTAGCGGATGCCGAAGCGCTCGAGCGGAATCATGCGGCGCTCGGGCGTGAGCGCGACTGCTTTCTCGACGCCGACCATCATAGCGATGCTGGGACCGTAAACGTCGGCGTCCATCAGGCCGACGCGCCAGCCGAGCGCGCGCATCGCGAGTGCGAGATTCACGGCGACCGTCGATTTGCCGACGCCGCCTTTGCCGCTCGCGACGGCGACGATGTGCCTGACGCCGGGAATCGCGCGGCGCTGCGCGGTGGGCGAGGGCGCGCGCGGTGCGGATTGCGGCGGAGCTTCGACGCTGACGTTCACCGCAGGCACGCCAGGCATCGCGGCAACCGTCGCTTTCACGTCGGCGACGATCTTGTCGATGACTTCAGGCTTGGCGGAAATCGCGGTGAGCGAAACGGTCACGCCAAGAGACGCGACTTCGATATCCTTGATGACGCCGAACGAGACGATGTCGCGGGTGAAGCCGGGATATTTTACTTTCTTGAGTTCGGCGAGAATTTCGTTGGGACTGGGCATGTGCGGGCGGAACCTGGGCGATGCTCTGGTTGCGAAGTCGTTATTAAGGTCTGCGCGTCATGTTATCATTCCGCGACCGCAGGAAAAACGACGGGCATCGGAGATTAAATCCCAAGTGAGCAAAGTTGGCGGCGACGGCGCGCGCGATTATCCGCGGATTCGATTCGGCGCCGGCGATACGGCGGCGCTTGCGGCACGAGAACTTGCCGATGGGCTCGCTGCGATGCTCGGCGAGACTATCGACGCATCTGGTGACGCATCGACGGCGGGATCGGAGTTGCGGGTCGAGCTTGGCGATACGGACAAATCGAGCGCGAAGGCGGTACAACTCGACGGCGACAATATCGAAGTATCGCGCGAGGGCGGCGCTGTGGTGATGCGCGCAGGCAGCGATCGCGCACTGATTCACGCAGCGGCGGACCTGCTCGAGAAGCTCGGCGCGCGATTCCCGGTCGGCGCTGCGCCGTCGTATCCGCGAATCGAAGCGGTGCAAATCGGCGCGATCGAGCCGTATCGCGTCACGCCTGCGTTCACGCGGCGCGCCTTCGTGTCGGACATCATGACGTGGAACTACAATTTCGCGGATCGGCTTGAATTGCATCTGCGGCACGATCGCGAATCTATTCCGTGGATGGCGCGGCGCGGCATCAATGCGTTTTCGTACATCAGGCATGCGCACGACACGCGGCTTCGGATCGATGAGATCGCGCCGATGCTCAGCGAGTATGGAATCGACGCCGAATATGGCGGTCACGTTTTGCAGCTCCTGTTGCCGCGCGATCGCTTCGAGAAAAATCCCGAGCTGTTCCCCGCCGATGATGACGGCGCGCGGATGGCCCGCGGCAACCTTTGCGTTTCGAATCGCGACGCGGTGAAGCTTGTGCGCGAGGGCGCGCTGAGTTACGTGCAAGCGCATCGCGAGAATCGGCTGTTGCACATCTGGGGTGCGGACGTGTGGCGCGGTGCGTGGTGCCGATGCGGGGAATGCCGCGAGCTGGCGCCGCAGCTTCAGTACATGGAAGTCGTGAACGAGATCGCGAATGCGCTGGCTGGCGATGCGAGCGCGCCGCCGGTCGCGTATCTCGCGTATCACGACACGATCGAGCCGCACGCCGGATTGAAGCCACTTAAGAATGTCTGGTTCGAGTGGGCGCCGCGCGAGCGATGCTACAGCCACGCGATCGACGACGACGCTTGCGAAATCAATCCGCGGTATTTGGAATCGCTGAAACGTTACATCGAAATTTTCGACGGGCGCGGGCACGTGTTCGAATATTATGCGGACGCGATCCTGTTCGGCGGGCTGGGGTTCGCGACGCCGCACGTGATTGCGCGCGACCTGCGCGCGTATCGAGCGCTCGGAATCACCAGCGTTTCGAACCTGACCTTCGGCGCGTACAGCGCGATGGCGTATCCGGTGAACCTCGAAGCGTTCGTGCGCGGATCGATCGATCCGGATTTCGAGCCGGCGCATACGATTGCCGATGTCGCCGCGGGAAGACATCCGGGGTGCGCGAGCGAGATGGCGACAGCGTATCGCGCGATCGAGCGCGCATCGAAGCTGGTGCTCGATTATGGCGACGTGATGCGGCCGGTGATGCCGGCGGGCAAGGCGGCGCGCAAGCGCGTCGAACTGAAAACAGCGGCGCTGGCATTCGATGAAGCGCTCGCGTCGGCAGACCGCATCGCGAGGGCAATCGAGCATCCACGCGCCGATGCGGAGCGCGATCTGTGGCGCTACAGTGCCGACGTGCTGAACGCGTTGGCGGAGTATCTCGGCGCGAAGCTCGAAACGGGCGCGGAGCGGCAGCGCCGCGGCGAAATTGCGATCGAAAAGATCGCGAGCGCGGTCGAACGCATCCGTGGAATCGATCTCGAAATAAAAGGAACGTGGGGCGCGCACGATCTCGAATGGATTCGCGAAATCTGGCTGAACGCGCTGCGGCGCGGACTCGAGGAGAATCCGCCGGCGGCCGAGGAGATTTTCTGATGGACAGCGAAAACGGATTCGCACTATCGCCTGAACTGCAATCGCTGCGCGACCAGGTCCGGAAGATAATCCGCGACGAGATAATTCCAATCGAGGCGAAATGCGATCCCGACGCGGCCGAAATTCCCGAAGAAGACTACTGGCGCCTCGCGAAGAAAGCGCAGGCCGCGGGAATGTGGTGCATGGGGTCGCCGATCGAGTATGGCGGCGGCGGCCTCGGCACTTTCGATATGTGCGTGCTGATGGAGGAAATGGCGCAGCATCGAATGGGCCTCTACAATCCGGGATGCGGCGTCTTCGGGCGCACGCCGCCGCCGGTGATTTACTCCGGCACCGAGGAGCAGAAGCGGACGTACGCTGGCGGCACCATCAAAAACGCGTGGTACACATTCTTCGCCGTCACGGAGCCGAGCGGCGGATCCGATCCGGCGGGCGCGATTCAATGCCGCGCGGTGCGCCAGGGCGATACGTACGTCCTGAACGGGACCAAGATTTTCATCTCGCATGCGCATGAAGCGGAGTGGGGCGTGGTCTTTGCGCGCACCGATGCGAAAGCGGGGCGCAAAGGGATCACCTGCTTCATCATCAAGAAGGGCGCGCCGGGATTTACCGCGCGGCCATTCAAGACGCTGCGCACTTCGGCGCTGCCCAACGAAGTTCATTTCGAGGATTGCATCGTGCCGATCGAGCAACGCGTTGGGCCCGAAGGCGAGGGATTGAACCTTGCGCTCGATTTGTTGTCGCGGCTCAGATTCCCATATTCGGCGTGCAACGTCGGCGTCGGAGTCGCGGCGCTGAAGATGTCGATCAATCATGCGAAGCAGCGCAGCACGTTCGGCGAGTTGCTGTCGAAGCGCCAGGCAATCCAGTGGATGCTCGCGGATTCGGAAGTGGAACTGCGCGCCGCGCGATGGCTCACGTGGGAGGGCGCCTGGAAGGCCGATCGGGGCGAGGACTTTCGCACCGAGGCGTCGATCGCCAAGCTGTATTCGAGCGAAGTGCTGGGCCGCGTGGTCGATCGCGCGGTGCAGATTCACGGCGGCTACGGCGTCAGCAAGGAGTTCCCGATCGAGCGATGGTACCGCGAGGCGCGCATCCGGCGCATCGGCGAAGGGCCGTCGGAAGTGCATCGGATGGTGATCGCGCGCTCGCTACTAAGATGATGGTCGAAGCAGGAGAGAATCGATGACGCTGCCGCTCGATGGAATCCGCGTGATTGACCTGGGCCAGGTGTACGCGGCGCCGTATTGCACCTTGCAACTCGCCGCGATGGGCGCGGACGTGATTAAAATCGAGCCGCCGAAAATCGGCGAGGTACTGCGGCGGCCGGATCTCTCGCCGGGCGGTGTGAATTATTCGTTCCTGATGCTGAACGCGAACAAGCGCTCGGTGACGATCAATCTGAAGGATCGCCGCGGCCCGGAAATCGTGCTCAGACTGCTCGAACATGCCGATGTGCTGGTCGAGAACTATCTCGACGGCGTGATGGAATCGTTCGGACTCGGTTACGATCAGATCGCGGCGAAATTTCCGCGGCTGATTTACGCGTCGGGCAAGGGTTACGGCGCCGACAGCCGCTGGGCCAAGCTCGGCTCGATGGACAACACGATCCAGGCGTCGTCGGGCTTCATCAGTATCACCGGCTTTCCCGATCAACCGGTAAAGACCTCGGCGACCTTTATCGACATGGGCACCGGCAGCCATCTGGTGAGCGGGATTCTCGCGGCGTTGATCCAGCGCGGCAAAACCGGGCGCGGACAGCACGTCGAAGTCGCGATGCTCGACGTCGCGATTCCGGCGCTGACGAGCGCGGTCGCGCCGGTGTTGCAGGGCGCTCGCTTCAAGCGGCTCGGCAATCGCCATTGGGGCGCGTGCCCGACCAACATTTATCCTGCTCGCGACGGCGAGATTCTGATCTTCTGCCTGACCGAGGCGCACTGGCGGACGCTCGCGAAGCTGATGGCGCGCGAGGATCTCATCAACGATCCGCGCTGCGCGAATCACGGCACGCGCCTCAAGATTGTCGACGAACTCGACGGCGTAGTCGGCGATTGGACGCGCGGGCAGGCGCGCGACGATATCGTCAGGCTGCTGATCGCGGCGGGCATCCCGTGCGCGCCGGTGCGAGGGCTCGAGGAAGTGCTCGCGGATCCCGAGGTCGCGCAGCGCGGCACGCTGATCGAGAGCGAGTATCCGACGCGCGGCGCAATTCGCGTGGTCGGCACGCCGATCAAACTCTCCGACGCACCCGCGAGCGTGCTGGCGCGGCGTCCGCCCCAACTCGGCGAGCACAATGCGGAAGTGCTCGCGACAATCGGGATCGGCGCGGACGAACTCGAACGGCTGGCGCGCGACGGAGTCGTCTGAACGGATGCGCGGGATTCGGCTCGATCACGCGATGCGGAATTTTTTCTGCCGGGGCCCGTTGCGTTTCGCGCGATTGCCGATCGCCGCGCTGATCGCTTCGATGCTCCACGCTTGTGCGCCGGGTTACGATCAGCAATCGGCGGAACCTTCGGCGGCATACGAGCCGGCGGAGTCGCCTTCGGTCTATCTTTCACCGGCGGGATTCAAGGCGGATCTGATCACGCCCGCCGGCATCCACGTGAAGACCAACGGGCAATACAAAACCGATGCGCAGAAAGAGTCCGCGGCCAACGCGATCGACAGGTACTGGAATGAAGTCCGGAAATGCGCGCTGACGGTGGTGCCTCCCGGCGACACGATTTTCTCGAAGCAGATCATACCGCAATTCCCAAAGCATCTGTCGATCGAAATCGCGGACAACTGGCAGGTGGTCGAGGGTCCGAAAACGCATCGCAAGATGCAGGCGTTCCCGTCGCTGGCGCATCCGGGTTCGTGGTCAACGGCGCGGCGCGAGGAAGAGGCGCTGTTCGTGACGGTGGTGCCGGAGCTGGTCGGACTGGGGCCGCAGATGGCGGGCGAGCTGAACGTGTGGCTGTCGGGCAGTACCAGCAACGCGCCGCTGGACCTGTCGAATACCTGCTCGACGGTCGCGTGCGTCAAATTCGACTATCCGAATGCGCCGTCGCAAGCGTGGTCGGACTGCGAGGATTAGATTTTCTGTTGTTCTCGCAGGAACCAACTCTTGATTTCCGCGTTCACAGAATGACTTCATATAGATGACTTTTTGATAGCTTGCGTTGTCATGGCGCAATCAAGGGTGACCGGGGCCACGGACGCACTTCGTTTGTTTGAACTCGAATCCGTTCCTCCCGAACGCCTCGAGTTGCAGCTCTCGCCGGTGGCCGGGACGGTTGCGAGCTACGTTCTTACCGGGGCCGCCGAACGCTCGTGGCAAATCCTCAATCAGCATCTCGCGCGGCCAAAGGGCGCGGTGTTCTGGGTTGGCGGACCGCCGGGATGCGGCAAGACACACTTCCTCAACTATGCGATCGCGCTCGAGAGCCGCGCCGGGACGCTGGAGGCGGGGAATGCGCGGCGGCTGATCTGCGGCTTCGAAGCGTCAGGCCCGGTAAACGTGTCGGAACTCGAATTCTACCTGTTGAGTGCGATCGCGGAACCGATCGGCGCCGAGCAAAGGACCATTGATTTATGGCGCGAGATGCGCGGGGTGGGCGCCTTGCTGGTTGCGCTCGAAAACGTTCGCCGTATCGGAGTCCGCGCGCTCACGGTCGCGATCGATTTTGGATTGTCGTCGTGCCCGACGCTCGCCGAGTTTATCGAGACGCTGGCGCAGGCCGCCCAAAGATCGACCCAGGTCAAATTCACCGTTATCGCCGCGGGCCGCGAGTCGATCGGCGAGCCGGCCAAGGTGCTGGAAGTAGCGGCTGCTGCGCCGCACGAAAGAGTCAGCGTCGCGCTGCGGCGGGTCCGCAAGCTCAACGCGGCGCCGTCGCAGATCGAGCAGGCCTACGGCGGTATCGAATGCGGCGGCTACGATCCGCAATCGATATTCCCATTTCACCCCTCCTCGCTCGACGCAATCGGGGCGATTGCGGGCGCCGATCCGACCATCACGGAATTGTCGCGGGTCGCGCGCGCGGCGCTTGAGGCGGCGAAGGAAGACGTCGAGCGGCTCGCGCGCCTGATCTATCCCGCCGATCTCACGCAGATTCCGTCGATTGAAAAGTTGGTCGAGCGGAGATTGACGCCGAGCGCCGCCACTGCGCTGAAGATCGCGCGCAACTCGATCGAACGATTCGATCGCGGCGACAGAGAACTTGCGCGGGAAATTGTCGATGCGCTGATGCTTGACAACCTGCGCGGCGAACCTCGGCCAGCCATCACGCTGCGTGACCTGGCCTCGCGAGTCTCGATGCTTGCGCAGGCGCCCGCGGATGAATCGTGGCCGATGCCTCGCCTTCGCGAATTAATCCGCCAATTGGGCTTCTACACCGGCGGCATCATCAGCCTCGCGGCGGACTCGGTGCGATTCGATCCCACCGCGGCCGGCTCTCCGGAGGTCGCCGCCTTCAACGCGGCGCTCGAACTGATGCGCCGGTTCGATTCGTCGCTAATCGAGGCGCGCGACAGTGCGGAACTGCAGGCGCGCTATCGCCAACTGGACGCGGCGCTCGGCGCCGCGATCGAGCGAGCCAATCGCACCGTCGCCGCGCTGTCTGGCGCGCTCGCCGAGTTTCATCTGGATTTGCCGCCAGCGCATCAGCATGCGATTGCGAGCTTCGTCGCGGTGGCGGAATCGGGCGCCGCAGGATTGGCTGCGATGAGCAAAGATCCCGCGCAGCGTGAATCGGCGCAGAAGGTTTGTGAAGCCTACGAGGCGCTGGCGGACGCGGCCGAGGCGGTGCCGCGAATCCGCTCGATGCGCACGTTCCTCGCCGATACTGGATTGCGCGCGGATTCGCCGGACATCACCTGGCAGGATGGCTCGACCGCTGCGCTGGAAACGGAATGCGAGCTTCTGATCGCGGAGCTCGGGCCGCGGCTGATCACCGGCGCAATCCGGAACTTGAGCTCCGTCGAAGCACGTTTTCATAAATTCAAATGGACTTATGTGCAGCGATACCAGGCCGAGCACGAGAAATGGCGGATCGAGATGGACCGCCTGACGCCGATTGCGGAAGACGCGCGCCGCTACTCCAAGGCGCTAAGGCTCCTCGACGCGATTGCGGCCCTGGGTCCCGCTGAGGGCGCGCAGTTCGAGGAGCGCACCGCGGAGATCGCAGCCCGGGTCGTGCCGTGCGATCCGCGTCACAAGCCTGCTCCGGAAGCGAGTCCCCTCTGTGTGAGTTGCGGCTTTCGGCTGGGCGCGCATTCGCCGCGCGAGGAACTCGCCGACGCGACGGACCGGCTCCGGCGGGCGCTCGGGCTCAAACTCGACGCGCTGTCGCAAAAGGTGATCGCCCGGCTGATTCGCCAGTACGACAAGCAGCATCGGCTCGACGGATTTCTGAAAATAATCCAGGCTTCGCAAACCGACGCGCTGGTGCGATTGCTCGACGAAAATCTCGCGAGCTATCTAGCCGGGATCCTCGACGAAAAAACGCCCCACGCGGCGTCCGACGTCCAGGACGGCACAACGCAGCCGAGGAACGCGGGCCGTGGAAAAATCAATCGGGTGGGCGTGAACCGGCAAAGCGATCGCTGATCGCGCAGAACTGGCGGCGCGGCTGAGTTCGGTAATCGAAACTGAATCGTGGCGACCAGGCAGCGCAGATCGGCGCGGCAATCTAGGCGGATTGGCGCTTGCGCGGCTGGCCCGGCGGAAAAGCGCTCGCGCGCTTGCGGCGCGCCGGCACGTTGAATCGATCCAGCATGCGGAAGCACGCGTTGCGAATGATTTCGAGACCCCATAGCAGCGCCATCCCGGCCGATACGCCGATTCCGCGCGCGACTTCCTTGGCGAAATCCACTCCGGTGAGCGGCGTGATTCTAACCCGCGGCGTAGGCTGTTCCTGGCTGGTTTCCATCTGCATGAAGAGTAAGGGGCGAAGCGCCCGCACGCAACGCCTCGCCCCTGATATGTTCAGGCGATTGTTCCGACGCGCGCCGCTCAGTGCGGCAGCGAGGGCAATCCTCCCCCAGTTGGACTTGCTTCGGGCTCCGCCGCCACCGCCGATAGCTTGGTGATCGTCACGTCGTCGAAGCGCGCCTGCGAATCGTCGCGAGACCACAGCCCGATTCGCCCCTTCGCGATTTTGCTGTCGTCGATATCGAACACCATCTTGTTGTCGTCGTAGGTGATGAAGTGTCCGCCCTGCGCCACCACCTTGAGCTTGTACCAATTGTCCTTGTCAGTCGGAACGACGCTCTGCTTCAGCAGTTCGACCTTCCCGTTATACATTCGCGACAGCGAGAAATAGTCACTTGGGCATCCCGCGGACAGCAGATAAAAATTCTTGTCATTGACGTAGCGGAACAGGATGCCGCCCGAGCAATCGAAACGGCCACCGGTTGATTTGAATGCCGTCTCGATCGAAAAGTTCGAATACTCAGTCGGATCGGTGACGATCGTCATCGGAAAATAGTCGAGCGCGTGCGTCAGCGAGGCGAGCAATCGTCCCGCTGGCAGGCCGTAGGTATTCGGTTTGCTGGGCGCAGTCGGATCGGGGATGACCTGCCAGTCCGCCTCGAGCAATTTCCATCCGGTAGCCACGCTGCCGGCTTTGTCCGAGTCGAAATTCCAAACCTTGACTTCCGGCGTCGGAGTTGGAGTTGCGGTCAAGGTTGGTGTGGGTTCCGGCGTTCCTGCTTTCTTTTTCTGCTTCGGATATGCCGCCGGACCAGTAATGAGAATCGTCATCACGATTCCCGCTGCAACGACCGCGGCGCTCCGCAGCCACGAATTTTCCGTCATCATCTATCCTCTCTCCGCCCGTCCTTGCTGAGGCGTTTGTAGTGCCGGTTTTCGAAACCCGAGAATTGCGCGAGTTTCGCGAATCAATGCGCCCCCTGTCAAGCTGGCTCATCATTGGGACCGGGCTGAATACTCACTTGGGTCCGTTCGACGGCAATCGTCATTAGCGATTCCGCAAATGCGCGGCGACAACTCGACTGTATGCAGTTCTGATCTGGCTATTCTGCTTTCGCCTTTTCTTCGTATGTGAGTATCGGCGACTGGATACTCAATTTTTTTCCGCGTGCATACCCAATTTACTTGACTGTGGTGGGATAGAGTGGGACATTGTGGAACGCTGCGGAGGGAAAACGGTGTTCAGCGGTCGGTTTGACCATTCGATCGACGACAAGGGACGGGTAAGCATACCCGTCCGCTTTCGCGAAGTGCTGCAGCGCGACGGCCACGATCGGATGTTCATCACCAATTTCCCGTTCAACGGCAATCGATGCCTCGCGCTGTATCCTCCGAGCCAATGGGACATCCTGAATGCTTCGCTGAAGAGTAAACCGAGATTCGATCCGCGGGTGCAATTGTTCGAGACGCTGATAATTGGCGGTGCGCATGAAGTGCCGGTCGATCGGCAGGGCCGGATTCTGATTCCGCCGAAGCTGCGCGAGTACGCCTCACTCGATCGCGAAGTGACATTTTCCGCGCGCCAGGATCATTTTCAACTGTGGGACAAGCCGACGCTCGAGAAGGTTTTGAAGGCGACCGAGGAACAAATCAACGATCCTGAATTTTTCGCGAAACTGGGTCTCTGACGGACAATGAGTCTGGCGGCGATATACGAAGACGGCGCGACGGACCGGATGCATGTGCCGGTGATGGTGGAGGAGGTGTGCGGGCTTGCGTCCGCACACGGTCCGCTCGCGTTCGTCGACGTGACGGTGGGCGCGGGTGGTCACGCCGCCGCGATCATGCGCGCGACGGGAGCGCGGATGCTCGGGCTCGATCGCGACGACAATGCTTTGGCAATCGCGCGCGAGCATCTCGCCGAGTTCGGCGATCGCGTGACGCTCGTTCGCGCTGACTTCGGTGAAATCAAATCCGCGATGCTGGAATGCGGCTTCGATCGCGCCGACGTGATTCTCGCCGACCTCGGCATGAGCAGCCTCGCGCTCGACGATCCCGCGCGCGGCTTCAGCTTCAAGGCCGACGGTCCGCTCGACATGCGGATGGATCGGCGCCAGCAACTTCGCGCCCGCGACCTTGTCAATGAAGAAAGCGAAACGGAACTCGCGCGCATCATCTATACGTATGGCGAAGAGCGCGCGTCGCGGCGAATCGCGCGGCTGATCGTCGAAGCGCGCCGGCGCGGGCCGATCGAGACGACGGGCGAGCTCCGCGCGATCGTCGAGCGCGCACTCGGCGCACATCGCCGGACGGGAGCGCATCCCGCGACGCGAACCTTTCAGGCGCTCAGAATCGCGGTGAATCGCGAGATGGAGAGCCTCGCCGCACTTCTGCGCGACGGTCCTGCGATGCTGAATCCCCGCGGGCGGATGATCGTTATCGCATATCATTCGCTCGAAGATCGTCCGGTGAAGGAGCGCTTTCGCGAATTGGCGCATAGCGACGAGTATCTCGCGATCACGCGGAAAGTGATCAAGCCGTCGGGCGCGGAGACTTCCACAAATCCGCGCGCGCGCAGCGCTCGCCTGCGATGCATCGAACGGAGCGCATCATGAGCCGCCGCGCGAAACCCAGCAAGACGCCGTCGAAGGTGATCCCGGCGATACTCGCGGTGCTGATCGCGGCGGTCGGGTTTGCGACGTTGATGGTGCGGCTCGAAGTCACGCGCGAAGGTTACCGGCTCTCGGCGCTCAGAAACGATATCGCAAAATTGCAGGATGAAAACCGGCGGCTCCGCCTGGCCTCGGCGGAACTTTCGTCGCATGAACGATTGCGCGCGCTCGCGGCGCAGTACCATCTGGGGCCTCCCGCGCGCGGGCAGGTGGTGATGCTGCCATGAATACGTCGTTCAAGCAGCGCCGCGCACGGATCGGTGCGCTCACGATGGTGCTCGCCACGCTCTTCGCGTTCACGGTGCTGCGACTGATAATCCTGGTGGCATTCGATGGTGCGCGACTGAACTCGCTCGCGAAGAACGAGCATACCGGCGAGACGCAACGCGCGGCAGTGCGCGGACCGATCGTCGATCGCAACGGCGAGCCGCTCGCGCTCTCCGCGGAAACCCGCTCAGTTTACGCGCGGCCGAAGCGCGTGCTCGAATCGAGCACGCTCGCGGAGCGGCAGAAACTCGCGGCGATTCTCGGTATCGCGCCGCAGCACCTCGAAGCGAAACTGCACAAGCCGGCGCCGTTTGTCTGGGTGGCGCGGCGAATCCAGTCTGACAAGGCGCAAGCCGCCGAGGCGCTCGGCATCGACGGCGTCGGCGCGCTCAGCGAGTACAAGCGTTTTTACCCGGAGAGCAACCTGGCCGCGTCGGTGGTGGGGTTGGCTGGGATGGATGGCCAGGGGCTCTCCGGGTTGGAGTTGGGGTACGACAAAATCGTGCGCGGCGAGCAGGTTGAATTGAGTTTCAATCACGACGCGCTGGGGCATCCGATTCTCGACAGCCCGCTTGCACTGAAGGCGGCGGCGCCGGGGGCCAAGCTCGAACTCACGATCGATGCGTCGATTCAGTCGCTCGCCGAAAACGAGTTGGTGGCCGAGGTGGCGCAAAGCGGCGCTCAGCGCGGCAGCGCGATCGTGCTCGATCCGTTTAGCGGCGAAGTGATCGCGATGGCGAACGTGAAAACCGACGCCGCCGACATCCACGATCGATTGCACAATCCCGCGGTGCAGGACGCGTTCGAGCCCGGCTCGACGATGAAAGGAATTCTCGGCTCGATTGCGCTGGCCGACAACGCAATCACGCCGCAGCAAAAGTTTTTCTGCGAGAACGGACGCTTCTATCTCGACCGTCACACGATTCACGATCACAGCCGCCATGGACTCCTCGACCTCGGCGGAATCATCCAGGTGTCGTCGAATATCGGCGCCGCGAAGGTCGCGCTAACCCTTGGCTCGCAGCGATTTTACGACGGGTTGAAAGCGTTCGGAATCGGAGTCAAGACTGGAATCGATCTGCCGGGTGAAGCCGGCGGTCTGCTAAGCAAGCCGAAAGGCTGGCGTCAAATCGATCTCGCCAATCACGGGTTCGGGCAGGGCGTGGCGGTAACGCCGATTCAACTTGCAGTCGGATACGCGGCGATCGCGAATGGCGGCAATATCGTGCGTCCGTACCTGGTCAAGGCGGCCTACGACGCCGACGGCCGTCCGCTGGTGACGCACACGCCGCAGGTTTTGCGCCGCGCGATCGCCCCCGAAGTCGCGCATCAGATGAACCTGATGCTGCGCAACGTCGTGATGTCGGATGGAGGCACCGGCGCCAGGGCGCGCGTCGATGGCTTCCTCGTCGCGGGCAAGACCGGCACGGCGCAGATGGTGAATCCGGAAAACGGCACCTACTACCAGAATCGTCACGTATCGTCGTTCGTCGGATTTTTGCCGGCGGACGATCCGCGCCTGCTGATCCTCGTCGTGCTGTACGACGTCGGCCACGAGCATTTCGGCGGATTGATCGCGGCGCCGGTGTTCAGCGAAATCGCGTCGGGCGCGATCCGCGATTTGAATATCACGGCGCCAAATCACGCCTACGATGCGGCGAGCATGATGCCGTTTCCGCATCTCGATGTGAATGCCGCCGAACGGCGCGTCGCCGCGGCGTCGATGGGAGTCGATGATTATCTGCCGGTGCTGACCGGATCGAAGCTCGCGCGGCAGACGCCGAATTTCTCCGGCTTGAGTCTTCGCCGGGCGCTCGAACTTGCAAGGCGCAGCCGCGTCAATATCGACGTTCATGGCGGTGGCTACGTGATCGAGCAGGAGCCGCGGGCTGGCACGCCGCTCGATCATTCGACGGTCGTGAAGCTGACACTCGCCGCGATGGTCGCCAACTCAGATGTATCGGGCGTGATGCCGGCCTCGTTTCTTGCGGGCGGCAAACCGCCGAAGCGGAAGTGAAGCTCGAGGCGTTAATTGGCGGACTCGATGTGGCGCGAATCGACGGAGACGCGAAAGTGGAAATCACCGGCATCAGCTATGACTCGCGTCAGACGATGCCGGGGCATTTGTTTTTTTCGATGGCCCGCGACGCGCAGCGGAATCGGGCCAACATAAATGATGCATTGAGCCGTGGGGCGCGCGCGTTGGTGGTGCGGGGATGGGATGGTGAAATGGCGCGCCCCGCGGTGACTATCGTGGAGAGCGAGCGGCCGCGGCTGCTGATGGGCGGCGCGGCGGCTCGCTTCTTCAACGCGCCGAGCGAGCGCGTCGATCTGATCGGCATCACCGGCACCAGCGGCAAAACCACGACGTCGTATCTATTGGGCGCGATTTTCGAAGCGGCGGGAATTCCGGCCGGAATAATCGGCACGATCGGAATTTTCGTCGCGGGCAAAAAAATCTACAGCGGTTTGACGACGCCGGAGTCGCTCGACTTCGAATCGGCGCTCGCGCGCATGGAACGCGAAGGCGTGACGCATGCGGCGGCGGAAATCTCGTCGATCGGAATCGAGGAAGGGCGCGTCGACGCGCTCAACTTCCGCGCCTGCATGTTCACCAACCTCGGCCGCGATCACCTCGACTATCACGGCACGATCGAGAATTACTTCGCCGCCAAGCTGCGGCTGTTCACCGAGATACTACCGCGCAGCCGGCGCGCCGAGCCGGTCGCGATTGTGCGCGGCGACGATCCGTTTGGCCGGCGCGTGCTCGATTCGATCGCGACGCGCAAAGTCAGTTTCGGGTTCGATCGAACGCTCGACGTGTTTCCGGAAAACTTCAGCGCCGATCTGAGCGGCATCCGCGCGACGCTCTCGGTGCTCGGAAAAAAGATCGAAATTGAATCGCCGCTGGTCGGCGAAATCAACCTCTTGAACATTCTTGGCGCCTCGGCTCTGTCGGTGGCCTTGGGCATTGAAACTGCGGCGGTGGCGGACGGTGTGCGGCGATGCCCAGGGGCCCCCGGCAGACTCGAGTCGGTTGCGGTGAAACCCGGCGTGACGGTGCTGGTGGACTACGCGCATAAGCCCGACGCGCTCGAAGCGGTGCTGAATGCGATTCGGCGCTTGTGCACTGGCAGAATTATCTGCGTGTTCGGCTGCGGCGGCGATCGCGATCGCGGCAAGCGGCCGATCATGGGCGAGATTGCCGGGCGTATCGCGGACTTGCCGGTGCTCACCTCGGACAATCCACGCAGTGAGGATCCGCTCGCGATAATTGCCGAAGTCGAAGCAGGACTGATCGCTGCGGGACTTTCCCGAATCGACGATCGCGCCGCCGCGGATGCTTCTTCGCGCGGATACATCGTCGAGCCCGATCGACGCCGCGCGATCGCGGCTGCGCTCCGCATTGCGGCGCCTGGCGACGCGGTGATCGTCGCGGGCAAAGGCCACGAGGACTATCAGCTCGTGGGCGGGCGCGTGCTCCCGTTCGACGATCGCGCCGTGGTGCGCGAGATTGCAGCAGAACTCGACCGCGGGCAAAGTTGAAAGACGCTGGCGGTCGCGATGCTCTACCTGCTGCTCTATCCGCTTCACAAATATTATTCCGCGTTCAACGCGCTGCGTTACGAGACGTTGCGTTCGGTGCTCGCGGGACTCGCCGCGTTTGCGCTTTCGCTCGCGCTGGGACCGGTTTTGATCGAGCGCTTTCGCGCGATGCATATCGGCCAGACGATTCGGGAAGTAGTGCCGCAGGGGCATCAGAAGAAGGCCGGCACGCCGACGATGGGCGGATTGTTGATCCTCGCCTCGATGCTCTCCGCGACGCTGCTGCTCGCGAACATTCTGAATCCTTACATCTGGATCGCGATTTTCGTCACGGTCACGTTCGGCGCGATCGGTTTCAGTGACGATTACTTCAAGCTCGCGCGCGGCAAGGGCCTCGGGCTGAGCGGACCCACCAAACTGATACTGTCGTTTTCGTGCGCGTTCATCGCGTCGGCGTTTCTGTTTCTGTATCTCGGCTTCGACACGCATCTGACCGTGCCCTTTCTAAAAAATATCAATCCCGATCTTCATTGGTGGTTTTACATTCCGTTCGCGATGGTCGTGATCGTCGGATGCTCGCACGCGGTGAACCTGACTGACGGCCTCGACGGCCTTGCGATCGGCCCCGTGATGACGGTGGCATTCTGCTATTGGACTTTCAGCTACGTCGCGGGCAACACGAAATTTTCGACGTACCTGCAAATCACGCACGTGCCCAACGTCGGTGAGGTCGCGATCTTCTGCGCGTCGCTGATCGCCGCGTCGCTCGGATTTCTCTGGTACAACGCGTACCCGGCCTCGATGATGATGGGCGACGTCGGCGCGCTCGCGCTCGGCGGCGCGCTCGGCACCGTCGCGGTGCTCGCGAAGCAGGAATTGGTGCTGGTGATCGCGGGCGGCGTGTTTGTCGTCGAGGCCAGCTCGACGATCATCCAGCGCTACTATTTCAAATGGACCGGCGGCAAACGTTTTTTTCGGATGGCGCCGCTGCATCATCATTTTGAACTCGAAGGCGTGCCCGAAACCGTGGTGGTAATCAGGTTCTGGATCGCGTCGATCGTGTGCGCGCTGGTCGCGCTCAGCACCTTGAAGTTGCGCTGATGGAGTTGCGGGGAAAACGCGTGATGGTGGTCGGCCTCGGGGTCAGCGGACTCGCGGCGGCGCGCTTTCTCGCATCGCGCGGCGCGCATCTCACGATGACCGACAGGCGCGTCGATCTGGACCGCAGCAAACTTCCCGCCGGCGATGTGAAGCTCGGCGCGGAAGACGCGGCGTGGATGAAAAACACCGAGCTCGTCGTCACCAGTCCGGGCGTTCCGCGCGATTCCAAATTGCTGCGCGCTGCGGTCGAGCAAGGCATTCCAGTAATAGGAGAGCTCGAACTGGCCAGCCGCTACGTCGAGGCGCCGATCGCCGCGGTGACAGGCACCAACGGCAAGAGCACAGTCGTGGTGCTGCTCGGCGAGATCTTCAAGGCGGCCGGACTCAGCACCTTCGTCGGCGGCAACCTGGGTACGCCGCTGATCGACGCGGTCGGCGCGCGTTACGACGTCGTGGTGGCCGAGGTCTCGAGCTTTCAGCTCGAATGGATCGAGCAGTTCAGCCCGAAGATCGCGGTGCATCTGAATCTCACTGACGATCATTTCGATCGCTACCGCGACCTCGACGACTACGGCGCCGCGAAGGCGCGCATCTTCGAAAATCAAAACGCCGACGCTTGGGCGATCCTGAATCGCGACGATCCAAATGTGTGGAAGCTCGCGAGCAAAATCCGCTCGCGCGTGATCGGATTCGGATACGCGCCGCAAAACACCGCGCCGTCATTGTGGATTGAAGGCGATGAGATTTGTTTTGACCTCGGTGACCGGCGCGGACGGATCAGCGTCGAGAAGTTTCATCTGCGCGGAAGGCACAACCTGTCCAATGCGATGGCGGCATCCGCCGCGGCGCTCGCGATGGGCATCGACGCATCGACGATCGAACGCGCGCTCGAAGAGTTTGCCGGATTGCCGCATCGAATCGAGTTCGTGCGCGAAACTGGCGGCGTAAAATATATCGACGATTCCAAGGGCACCAACGTCGGCGCGGCCGTGGAAGCAATCGACGCGATTCCAGCGCCGATAATTTTGATCGCTGGCGGACTCGACAAAGGCGGCGACTACGCGCCACTCCGAAAACCACTCAAAGAAAAAGTGCGGCTCGCGATTCTGAACGGCGCCGCGCGCGACACGATGCGCGATGCGCTCGACGGCGCGACCACGATTGCGGTCGTCGCTACTTTGCGCGACGCGGTCGAACACGCTGCGCGCGAAGCAAAACCCGGCGATACGGTGCTGATGTCGCCAGCGTGCTCGAGTTTCGATCAGTTCAAGGACTATGCGGAACGCGGCAACATATTTAAAGAGCTGGTTCGGGCGCTTTGAGAGCGTAAATTACCGGCGTCCCGACCCGTGGCTGTGGCTGCCGGCGGCGGTGCTGCTGTTGCTCGGCCTGCTGATGGTGCTGAACACGACGTATTTTCTCGGGATCGAACGAAAAGGCGACGCGTTCCATTTTTTCAAACTGCATCTCGCGCATATCGCGCTCGGCCTGATCGTGCTCGCGGTGCTGTCGCAATTTTCGCTGGCCGGATTGAAGCGCATCGCGATGCCGCTGTTCATCGCTTCGGCTGTGCTGCTGCTGCTGCTCTACGTGCCGGGTCTTGGCCTGATGAAAGGCGGTGCGCGGCGATGGCTCCGGCTTGGTCCCGCCGTCGTCGAACCGTCTGAGCTGGTGAAATTTGCACTGGTATTTTTTCTCGCGAAGTTTCTGAGCAAACGACAGGAGCATTTGCGTTCGCTCCTCAACGGACTGGTGCCGGTTTTCGTAGTCGTCGGGCCGATCGCGCTGATTATCCTGAAGCAGCCTGACTTCGGCAGCACCGTCATGATCGCGCTGATTCTATTCGCGATGCTGTACGCGGCGGGCGCGCGCGCATCTCACCTCGCGATCGCTGGCAGCGGCGCGCTGGCCGTTTTGATTTTCCAGGCCGCCGCGAAATCATATCGCATGAAGCGCCTGACGACGTTTCTCGATCCATGGTCGGTCGCGCGCGGCGCCGGTTTTCAACTGGTGCAATCGTTCATCGCACTCGGCGAGGGCGGCAAGTGGGGCGTTGGGCTCGGCGCGGGCCGCCAGAAGATGTTTTACCTGCCCGAGGCCCACACCGATTTCGTGTTCGCAGTGGTGGGCGAGGAGTTTGGAATTCTCGGCGCGTGCATCGTGATCGGACTTTTTCTGTTGATCCTGTTTCGCGGCATGAGGATCGCGCACGACGAACCCGATCCATTCGCGAGTCTGCTCGCGGTCGGACTGACGTCGCTGATTTCGATCCAGGCGTTGATCAACATGGCCGTCGTGATCGGAATGATCCCGACCAAAGGATTGCCACTGCCGTTTCTCAGCTACGGCGGTACGTCGATCATAATTGCGATGGCGGCGTTGGGTGCGTTGCTGGCGCTCGGTCGCCGGCCAGCAGTCAGATGAAAGTGATCATCGCGGGCGGCGGCACCGGTGGTCATCTGTTCCCGGCCGTCGCGCTCGGTGAAGAGTTGAAGCGAACGCGCAAGGGAATCGACGTGTTGTTTGTCGGAACCAGCGCGGGCCTCGAGGCGAAGTGGTTGCCAAAGAGCGGACATGACTACGAGTTGTTCGAGATGCACGGCATCCGCGGTCACAGCATGATCGAGCGTGCGCGCGCGTCGATCGAATTTGTGCGCGCGATCGCGATGGCGATTTCGCTGACGCGGCGGTTTCGTCCCGACCTGATCGTCAGCGCGGGCGGATACGCGTCGGCGTCGATGGGCGTTGCGGCGATTCTTACTCGCACGCCGCTGGTGCTGATGGAGCAGAACACGCGTCCGGGGTTGGTCAATCGGATGCTGTCGCGGTTCGCGAAGAAGATTTGCGTCGGCTTCGGTGACAGCGCCAGTCACTTCGGGAACAGCGCCAAAGTCGAGGTGACGGGTAATCCGGTGCGCTTCGAGTATCGGCCTGACCGATCGCGGAACGAGGGCGTGCCGTTGCAAATCCTTGTTTTAGGCGGGTCATCGGGGGCCCATCGTTTGAATATTGGTGTCCTAGATGCTTTCAGTATCTGGGGAAAAAGTGTTATAAAGCTGAACGTCATTCATCAGACTGGGGAGGCGGATGAGGGGCTGGTGAGGGAGGCTTATCGTGCAATGCCGTTCGAGTCGGAGGTCGTCGCCTTTATCGACGATATCCCGGCGGCGTTGCATCGCGCGGACTTGGTGATCGCGCGGGCCGGCGCCATGACCGTGACCGACATCATGCTCGCTGCGCGCGCCGCGATTTTCGTCCCCTATCCGTTTCACAAGGACGAGCAGCAGGTGCATAACGCACGCGTGCTTGAAAGCATCGGCGGAGCGATAATTGTTCGTGATGACGAAAACCTCGCGACGAACCTTGCGCGCGAGCTCGGCGTGTTCGCGAGCGATCCCGCGCGACTTGCCGAGATGGGCGACCGGGCGCATCGATTGGCGCATCCCGATGCGGCGCGTCGCGTCGCGCAAATTTGTTTCGAAGTCGCAGGTTCGATGAGTGACGCCGCGTGAATAGACTGCTTGCAAATGGCCTGCTGACGCGCGAACGGCGAATTCATTTCATCGGAATTGGCGGCGCCGGCATGAGCGGGATCGCCGAGTTATGCCAACGCCTCGGGATGCGCGTCAGCGGATGCGACATGAAATCGTCGGCTACCACCGAGCGGCTCGCGTCGGTCGGCGTCGAGATCGAGACCGGGCATCATCCTGCTCATCTCAAACGCGGAATAGACGCGGTGGTCATTTCGTCAGCGGTCAAATTTTCGAATCCCGAAGTTGCGCGCGCCCGCGAAATGAAAATCCCGGTGATCGCGCGCGCTGAGATGCTCGGCGAGTTGCTGCGAATGGCGAAGGTCGGAGTGGCGGTCGCCGGCACGCACGGCAAGACCACGACCACCGCGTTGATCGCGCTGATACTGGAGGAGGCGGGACTCGATCCGACCGTCGCAGTCGGCGGAAATCTTCGCAACACCGGCACCAACGTGCGATTGGGCCACGGCGATTTCATGGTTGCCGAGGCCGACGAGAGCGACGCGTCGTTTCTGTTGCTGCTGCCGACGATCGCGGTCGTGACGAATATCGACGCCGAGCACATGGATCACTACGGCACGATGGGTCGATTGCTCGAGGCGTTCGAAAACTTCGTCAATCGAATTCCATTTTATGGCGTCGCGGTTCTCGGCATCGACAGTTTGAATGTCCGCGCGATTGCGGCGTCGGCAAAAAAACCGGCGATCACTTACGGCGTTGCCGCCGATGCGGACCTTCGCGCCGATCATATCGTGATTGATGGCCTTTCGACGCGCTTCGACGTCATTCGCAAAGGCGAGCGCCTCGGCACCGTCGCGATTCCGACGCCGGGCGTTCACGTTGCGATGAATTCGCTGGCGGCGATCGCCGTCAGTATGGAGATTGGAGTCAGCTTCGAGACCGCAGCGGCCGCGCTCGCGCGATTTGGCGGAATCAGCCGGCGTTTCGAGATTAAGGGCGAAGCTGCGGGACGAATCGTGCTGGACGACTATGCGCATCATCCAGCCGAGGTGCGCGCGACGCTGGCCGCGGTGCGTGGAGCGTTCAAGCGGCGCGTCGTGACGGTTTTCCAGCCGCATCGATACACGCGGCTGCGCGATTTGTTCGACGAATTCCTCACGGCGTTTGACGATACCGACGTGCTTTATCTGTACGAAGTTTATCCCGCGGGCGAGGAGCCGATCGCGGAGGTATCGTCGCGGCGGCTCTACGAGGCGTTGTGCGCGCGCGGCCATCTCGAAGTGCATTACGTCGGCGCGGAGGAAAATCCGGCGGCGCGAATCGCGCTCGGCTCGCGCGATGGCGACGTAATCGCGACGCTGGGCGCGGGTGACATCTACAAGTTGGGCGGCGAAATTCTGAGTGCGCTCGAGTCCGAGGTGAAGATCGATGAACGCGCTTGAGAATCAACTGCGAGCGCGATTCGGTACGCGGCTTCGCTCCGCCATGCCGCTTTCGGAACTTACCTCGTTTCAAATCGGCGGCCCGGCCGACTTGTACGTCACGGTCGAAGACGAGCGCGAGTTGATGCACGCGAAGGCCGCATCGTACAGCGCCGGCGTTCCCTGCTTCTGCCTGGGCGCGGGCACGAATCTGCTGGTTAGCGATCGCGGGATGCGCGGGCTCGTAGTTCGACTCGGCGATGGCTTCAAGAAAATCAAAATCGACGCGCTCGCAGTCGAAGCGGGCGCGGGGGCCGAGTTCGGCACGCTGGTCGAAACCGTGATCGCGCAGGGACTCGCGGGCCTCGAATTCGGCGAAGGAATTCCCGGCACGGTCGGCGGCGGATTGGTGATGAACGCCGGCGCGTTCGGCGGCGAGATCGCAAAAGTCGTCACGCTGGTGCATGGAGTCACCGAAACCGGCGATGCGCTCGCGCTCTCGAACGACGAAGTGAAATTTGCGTATCGGCGAACCGATCTGCCGCCGAACTTCATCATCACGCGCGTGGATTTCGAACTGGCGCATGGCGATCGCGAAAAACTTAAAGCTCGAGTGGCGGACCTCCGGGCGAAGCGCGCGGCGCGGCAGCCGCGCGGAATCCCGAATGCGGGTTCGATCTTCAAAAATCCGCCGAACAATTTTGCTGGCAAGTTGCTCGAAGGCGCCGGACTCAAAGGGACGCGGATGGGTGGCGCCGCATTCTCCGAACAGCACGCGAATTTTATCGTGAACCTGGGCGGCGCGCGCGCCGCGGAAGTGCGCGCGCTGATCGAAATGGCGCGCAACAAGGTCAAGGAACAAAGCGGCGTCTGGCTTGAACCGGAGGTTAAGCTGGTCGGCGATTGGTGAGGCGGAAGTGGCGGTGAGGCGGGGCGGCGACAAGGCGGGCACGGGTTGGCAGCCGAGGATGGCGGGGCTGGTGGTGTGCGCTTTTTTTGTGATGGGCGTGATAACGGGATTTAGCGCGACCGGGCGCGCCGTCACGCTCCGAACCGCGAACACTCTCAAAACGTACCGCGACCGAGTGCTCGATTCGGTCGGTCCGATCCGCGACGGCGCCCAATGGTGCTACCGCGAATTGCAGGACTTCGCCGAGCGGCTCCGCGGCGAGCATCGCGCGCCCGAGAAGGATTCGAGCATCGCCGCGTCACATCGCATCGGCGCCGATGACAGTTCGCGCGCGATCGCGCTCGTCTCGCGGCACGACGGCTTCTATGCGCTGTTCGACGGCGGCGAACTGCGCGGACCGGTCTCGCCGGCGCATCAGAGCGATCTGCCGATCTTAAGTGGGGCCGCAATCGAAAATGCGCGCGGCGCTCAGATGATCGATTACGCGACGACGCTGGTGCGGGCGGAGACGCAGCTTTCCGAACTGATCTCCGAGATGAGAATCGCCGACGACGGCACGGCATCGCTGTTCCTCGAGCACGCGCGCACCGAACTGGTGATCGATCTGGATCGTGCGCCGATCGAAATTCAGCGCGCAGTCGAAGTCCGCCGCAAATGGCAGCATCGCGAGAGCCTGATCGCGGGCCTCGACATGACGACGCCCGATCAGGCCGTCGTGAGATTGCACGCGCCGGATGCGCCCCAGCCGAAACGCGCGCCGCGAAAAATAATCGCTCGTTCATCGAAGTCCAACCCGGTTCAGGAGTCTGTGGTGCGATGAGAAACCTGATCACCGGATTGGATGTCGGCACCAGCAAAGTTTGCGCGCTGGTCGGCGAGGCGACGGCCGACGGCGAACTCGCGGTGCTCGGCTACGGCGTCGCGCCATGCACGGGCCTGCGCAAGGGCGTGGTCGTCAATATCGAGGCGACGGTCGAGGCGATTCGAGCCGCGATCGATGCGGCGGAAAAAAGTTCTGGCGCGCGAATCGGCACCGTCGTCGCCGGCGTGGCCGGTCCGCACATTCGCGGCCTCAACAGCCACGGTATCGTCGCGGTGCGCGGCGGTGAAGTCGGTCCGCGCGATGTCGATCGAGTGATCGACGCGGCGCGCGCGGTCGCGATCCCGCCGGATCGGCAGGTGCTGCACATCCTGCCGCAGCAGTTCGCCGTCGATGATCAGGAGGGCGTGCGCGAACCGATCGGGATGGCTGGGGTGCGGCTCGAAGCGCGCATCCATATCGTCACCGCGGCGCAGAGCTACGGCCAGAATCTAACGAAGTGCTGCGAGCGCGCGGGCGTGACGCCATCGGAGATGGTTTTTCAGCCGCTCGCGTCGGCCGACGCTGCGCTATTTCCCGAAGAGCGCGAGCTTGGCGTCGCGCTGGTCGATATTGGCGGCGGCACCACCGGCATCATCGTATTTCACGGCGGCGCGGTGATGCATACCGCGGTGTTGCCGATCGGCGGGAATCATCTGACGAGCGACGTCGCCGCGGGACTTCGCACGCCGATCGCCGACGCGGAGCGGCTGAAGGTCGAGTTTGGCGTGGCGACGACGCAAATCGTGCGGCGCGATGAAACCGTGCAAGTGCCCGGAGTCGGCGGCCGCGAGCCGCGCGTAATCGCGCGTCGATTGCTCGCAGAAATAATCGAGCCGCGGATGGAAGAGATCTTCGCGATGGTGCAGCGCGAACTTGCGCGCTCGGGCGTCGCCGACAATCTCGCGTCGGGCATCGTGCTGGTCGGCGGAACTCCGCTGCTCGAAGGCACGCAGGAGCTTGCCGATCGGATGTTTGGTTTGCCGGTGCGCAGAGGATTGCCGATCAATTTAAAAGGGATGCCCGAAGAGTTGATGAAGCCGATGTACACCAACGCCGCGGGCTTGCTGATGTACCAGAGCGATGCGCGCGGCAGTGGCAACGGGATGGGGCATTCGGGCCGCTGGGGCCGGCTGCGCAGCCGCGTCAGCGAGTGGGTGAGGGACTTCTTTTGAAACATCCACGCAATAGCAATTCAAACGAGCAACAAAATTTGCCGGTAGGTGGTGCAGGAGGTTCTGTGATGATTGAGTTGGTGAGTAATCCCGACCCGGGCGCGAGAATCAAGGTTATCGGCGCAGGTGGATGCGGCGGCAATGCGGTCAACCACATGATTTCGGTGGGCCTGCGCAACGTCGATTTCATCGCCGTCAACACGGACATCCAGGCGCTGCAAAACAATCATGCGCCGATGCGCATCCAGATCGGCGATGCCATTACGCGCGGCCGCGGCACCGGCGGCAATCCCGAAGTTGGACGCAAGGCAGCGCTCGAAGACGAAGACCGAATCCGCGAACTGCTGCTGGAAGCCGAGATGGTGTTCGTCACCGCCGGACTGGGCGGCGGCACCGGCACCGGATCAGCGCCGGTGATCGCGCGAATCGCGCGCGAGCTTGGCGCGCTGACCGTGGGCGTCGTCACCAAGCCGTTCCAATTCGAAGGCCGGCGGCGGATGGCGCAAGCTGACGAAGGCCTCCGTGAGCTTAAAAATGCGGTCGATACGCTGATCACGATTCCGAATCAGCGCCTGCTTTCAGTGGCGAGCCGCAACACGTCGTTGCGCGAATCGTTTCAGAAGGCCGATGACGTGCTGCTGCAAGCGGTGCGCGGAATTTCGGAACTGGTGACGGTTCACGGACTCATCAATCTCGATTTCGCCGACGTTCGATCGATCATGGCCGAGATGGGCATGGCGATGATGGGTGCGGCGACGGCGTCGGGCGAGAACCGCGCAGTCGAAGCGGCGCAGCGCGCGATTTCGAGTCCGCTGCTGGAAGACGTTTCGATCAAGGGCGCGCGCGGATTGCTGATCAACGTGACCGGCGGCAGCGACATGGCGCTGTACGAAGTCAACGAAGCGGCCAGCCTGATCCAGGAAGAAGCGCACGAGGACGCCAACATCATTTTCGGCGCCGTGATCGATGAGAAGATCAGCGACGAGATTCGCGTCACCGTGATCGCGACTGGATTCGGCGAACTCGACAAGCATCCATCGACGCGCTACTCGCCGTCGGGCGCGCCGATCACCACGCCGATCGCGGCGGCCTCGACGCGCGCCGTCGATCCGATGGAAGTGCGGCCGGCAATTGTCGCGTCATCGCAATCGACGCCGGCAGCGCAGCCCGGACAGGTGCGGATGTTCCCGTCGAACAAACCGGTGCGCCGGATGGGATTGATCGTCGATGACAGCAGTCTCGATATTCCGGCGTTCAGGCGTCGCGGCGAGGCCGGGGTGGACGGCGAGAAGCTCGAGCCGAATTCGCTGCTCGATGGCGACGACAAGCTGGATATCCCGACGTTCCTGCGCAAGCACCTGGATTGATCGAGCGTCGCTCGGGAGCGATCAAAGTTGCTGAAAAAGCTGCGGCGCCGCGAGTCGATCGACTCGCCGCGCCGCACGCATCAGAGCTGAAATCAGTTTCTAGCGCCCGGCCGCGATTTTCCGCTCGGACGGCGCGCCGTTCAGTTCCGCGAGGATCGCCTCGCGGCGCTCTTCGAGTTCCTTCGGCATCGTGCGTCCGATCCGTTTGAAAAATTCGCCCGCCGATTCGAGTTCCGCCTTCCACTCTTGGGGATTGATCGCCAGCGCCGCGCGCGCCGCATCTTTGCTGATATCCAGTCCCTTGAGATCGAGCTCATCTTCGTTGGGAACTATACCGACCGGAGTTTCGCGGCCTTCGACGCGATCGTGGATTCGATCGAGCATCCACTTCAGCACGCGCATGTTTTCGCCGTAGCCGGGCCACAGAAATTTTCCGTCGCTATCTTTGCGGAACCAGTTGACCATGAAGATGCGCGGCGGATTCCTGATCGCCGAGCGCATCTTGAGCCAGTGCGCGAAATAATCGCCCATGTTGTAGCCGCAGAACGGCAGCATCGCCATCGGATCGCGCCGCAGCACGCCGACGGCGCCCGCCGCTGCGGCGGTGGTTTCCGAGCCCATCGTCGCGCCCATCAGGACGCCGTGGGTCCAGTCGGTCGATTCGAGCACCAGCGGCACCGTCGAAGCGCGGCGCCCGCCGAAGATGATCGCCGAGATCGGCACGCCCTTCGGCTCGTCAGCTTGCGGCGACCACGCCGGATTGTTGCGCATCGGCGTCGTGAAGCGGCTGTTCGGATGCGCCGCCTTGTCGGTGGAATCCTTGTTCCGGGGCCGCCCCTGCCAATCGAGCAGGCCGTCGGGTGGCGGCACGTCCATCCCTTCCCACCAGACGTCGCCGTCGGGCGTCATCGCGACGTTGGTGAAAATCGAGTCGTGCTCGACCATCTTCATCGCGTTGAAATTCGATTTTGCGCTGGTGCCGGGCGCGACGCCGAAGTAGCCGTTCTCGGGATTGACCGCCCACAGTCCGCCGTCCTCGCCGACCCGCATCCACGCGATATCGTCGCCGATCGTCGAGACCTTCCAGCCCTTGAATTCGTCGGGCGGCGTGAGCATCGCGAGATTGGTCTTTCCGCACGCGCTGGGGAACGCGGCGGCGATATAGGTGGTCTCGCCGTCGGGACTCTCGAGCCCGAGAATCAGCATGTGCTCTGCGAACCAGCCTTCATCGCGGCCGAGCGGGCCGGCGATTCGGAGCGCGAAGCATTTCTTCGAGAGCAGGGCGTTGCCGCCGTAGCCGCTGCCGACCGAGATGATCGTGTTGTCGTGCGGGAAGTGACAAATCAGCCGCCGCTCGGGACTAAGATCGAGCGTGCAATGCACGCCACGATTGAAGTGATCGGAATCGCCGAGCTGCTTCAGCGCCGCCGCGCCCATGCGCGTCATGATCCGCATGTTCAGCACCACGTAGATGCTGTCGGTGAGCTCGACGCCGACCTTCGAGAGCGGCGATCCGAGCGGACCCATCACGTACGGCACGACGTACAGCGTGCGCCCGCGCATCGAGCCCTTGAGCCATCCGTTGAGCCTGGCGTAAGTCTCGGCCGGGTCGCTCCAGTTGTTAGTCGGGCCGGCTTCCTCTTTGGTCGGCGTGCAGACGAAAGTCAGTTGCTCGGTGCGTGCGACGTCGTTGGGATTCGATCGATGCAGATAGCAGCCCGGTTTTTTTTCGGGATTGAGCGGAATCAGGATTCCCGCCGTGACCGCATCCGCCGTGAGGCGATCTCGCTCGGCCTCCGAACCGTCGCACCATACGATCCGGTCGGGCGTGGTCAGGTTCGCGACCTCCGCGACGAACTGGCTGAGTGCGGCGCTGGTAGTCGGTGATTTATCTGCCTCGGGATTCGGCGTCACTTGATGCGCTCCATTCGAGAAATGAATCTGGCGGAACCGTCCTGCCCTTCATCGCAAATCGCAAGGTTATCAACAAGTGGTGGTAAGGAGTAGATTAGCAGACCGCAAAAATCAAGGACAGTATTATAAGCGTCGCTCATCGCGTTGCGGTTCGCGCGAGAAATGAAAGGCGCCCGCCTGCGCGGACGCCTCCTGGAACATCGTAGATTCCGATCGCGGTCAGTACGCCGCGCTCTTGCGTGCCGAATCGATCAACCGCTGTATTTCTTCCTCGGTGAAGCCGGCCAGCATCCGCGCTTCTTTCGCGATCGTCAGCAGCATCCCGTCGTCGTTCTCGATATCTTCCTGCGCGCGGCGTCCACCGCGGAAATTGAACACCTGATCGACCATGTCCTGGAACGCCTGCGCGCGGGCAAGGCGTTCGGGGTCGCCCTCGGTCAGCTTGCGCATCCACTTCGAACCCATCCTCACGTGCGTGATTTCATCGGCCAGCACATAATCGACGGCGCGCTCGATCACTTCGTCGCCGTTGCGCTGCGCGATTCGAATCAACTGATCGAAGACGTCGCACGCGAGGCCCTCAAGCCCGCGATTGATTCCCGCGACGCGCGCGGCGGGATCCTCGGCCTGCGTGCATCGCCACAGAATTTCCGTCTCGACGTAGTCGCCCGGATGCGCGCCCATGTACTCGACCAGCCGCTGGAAAATTTCGGCGTGCCGCGCTTCGTCCCAGACCTGGCGCGCCATGTCGAGCTGGAATTCCCACGGCGCGTCGGGAAAATCGAACAGCGTGCGGCCCGCCGCTTCCATCGCCTGCAACTCGCCGGTGTAAATTCCGTGCAGGCGCGAGCGCAAAGTCTCCTCGTCGAACGGCGCCGGACGCCCGCCCTCCAGGCCCTGCTCCTCGCGAATCTCGCGCACTTGCCGGCTCCGCATCACGACCCAATTTTCGGGACGCGCGAGCCGATCGACCGGGATAAATTTTTCCATGATTCGATTTCCTTTGCGCCGCGCTCAGTAGGCCGTGCTTTTGCCGAAGCCGTGCACCAGCCGATCGATTTCTTCTTCCGTGAAGCCCGCGAGCAGCCGCGCCTCGCGCGCGATCGTGATCCCGCCGTCAATTTCGATTTCCCTGCCATCGACCATCTGCTTGATATGCGGCGCATCCTCGACGGTCGTGCGTCCACCGTTGAAATTGAACAGCGCATCGATATTGTCCTGGAAGGCCTGTGCCCGCGCGAGCCGCTCGGGATCGCCCTCGGTCAGCTTGCGCATCCACTTCGAACCCATCCGCACGTGCGTGATTTCGTCAGCGAGCACGTAATCGACCGCTCGTTCGATAACTTCGTCGCCTATGTTCTGCGCGAGCCTGATAAGCTGTTCGAACACGTCGCACGCGAGCCCCTCGAGGCCGCGATTTATTCCCGCAATCCGCGCCGCCGGATCCTCGGCCTGCGTGCACGACCACAGCACCTCGCCCTCGGGAAATTCGCCGTAGTAGGAGCCGACGTACTCGAGCAACTTCAGGTAGATCTCGGCGTGGCGCGATTCGTCCCACACCTGGCGCGCCATGTCGAGCTGGAACTCCCACGGCGCGTCGGGAAAGTCGTAGAGCGTGCGGCCGGCCGCTTCCATCGCCTGGAACTCACCGGCGCAGATTCCGTGTAGCCGCGCTTTCAGAAAATCTTCTTCGTATGGCATCGAGCTGTTGGGCGAAAGCCCCTGCTCGACGCGCGCATTACGCAAGCGCTCCGCCGGCAGCAGGATATGATCCGCAGGGCGGGCGAGCTTATCGACGGGAATCATTCGCTGCATGATGTGCTCCTCTGCGCTCTACCTGGTCCATCCGGAACGGCGGCCGGTCAGGTTTGCGATTTCACGCACAGTCCAGTGTCCGTTCTCTTCGCCGAGCCGAAACTGAATCGTCGATGGCGCGCTAGCGCCGCCGCTCAATTGCACCTTGAAATAGTGATGCTTCGCGACGCGGGCCCGCGCAATCACTTCGAACTTATCATAGGCGCATGACCCGGTCGCGTCGAAGATTCGTGCGACGTCCGCGACTGCCTCGCGCGAGGTCATCGTTTCAGCCGCGGCGCGATCATGGTTCATGATCGCGCGGATCAGATTCTCCGCCGCGGCGAGCATCGCAGGCGGCGGCTCGGCCACCCTGCCGATCGGCTGCGGACCCATCACGTTGCCGCGCTCGCCGAGATCAGGCATTGCCGTTCTCCGCCCGTACTTGCGCGGCCGCGGTCTTGAGATCGGGCACATCGCTCCACGACGAGCGCTTGTTCGAGATATCCTCGACCGCGACGATCAGCCATCTGCCATCGGGCTCGCGCCGCCATCGATACAAGAACTTGAGCGTGCGCGCGCCGGATTCAATTTTCAGCTTCGAGATGAAATGACCGCCGATCCGCGCGAGGCCGAGTGCTTCGACCGCGATCGGATCTGGTAGTTTCGCGATCTCAGCCGCCGCCTGCCTGTATGCCTCAAGCGTGGACGCCGCGGCCGCCACGAATTTTTCGGCTACAGAAGTGTCGCGCCGTGCGATTGCCTCGCGAAACGCCGCTATCGCGCCGTGCAATTCCGGAAATCTTTCCTGCTCCATAATCTTGGCTCAACTGTCCCGATTAACTGCGCCCCAGTTTTTTGCGCGGCTGTTCCGCCTCCGACTCGAAGCCGGTGACGCCGCCCGACGCGCCGAGCAGTTCCTCCAGATGCGCCTGCCACTTGGACGCGCGCGCATGCTTTTCCTTCGCGTCGAGCAAATCATCAAGCAGCACCAGTCCGCGCTCGACGTGGGCCTTTTCCTCATCGACCAGGCGCTCGAGGATTCTGAGCGTTGGCGGCTCGTACACCGGATTCATCGCGGACACATGCGAGCTGTAATGCGAAATCAGATGCGGCTTCAGGACGCGATAAATCCCGACCATGCGCTCGATCGTGTCCTCCCATTCCTCCTTGTCCTCGATCGCGTTCATGAACGCGACGAACGCGTCGTTCGGCGGCTTCGATACCTGCGGCTGCGCGCGAAGTTCCGGCAGGCGCTTGCCCAGCGCGTCGGTATGGAGCGCGTCCTCGTACACCTGCTTCGCCATCTCGAGCTTGACCGCGAGTTCCGGCGTGAGCGCAATCCAGCCCGCCATCATGCGCATCATGCGTTCCTCGGCGTAGCGATAATTCTGAATATAGATGACGCTCTGGCGCACGCTGTAAACGCCGTCGAGAGTTCGTCTGTCGTACAGTGCCATCGACTAACTCCTTCCGTGAGGCCCGTTCGCGTTCGACGATCGAGTCAGCGCCGCGGCTTCGGAGAAGAATCTACCTTCGACGATCGCCGCGATTTCGCGCCAGTAGGTTTCCTTGTCAGTATGCTTCAGATTGTTCGCGCCCATCGCCCAGCCCGCGCACAGCATGTGAATCGCATGCACGGCGCTCCGCGTATCGTCGAACTGGATGACATGCATCGATTTTCCGCGCTCGATTATTTCAGCCACGACGCCAAGATAGTCGCTCGCAATCTTTTTCAGCGCATTACGAAATTCGGGCCGGCGTTCGAGATAGCGCGCCTCGTGATGCAACACGTTGAAGGCCTCGCGATAGCGATCGATCACGTCGAGGATCGCGCGCATCACGTCGAT
>NZ_JAUSKL010000052.1 GCF_030646925.1 Candidatus Binatus sp.
CCACCGAATTGAACTTCCGAACGGAAGTTCAATCACAACCGACTCGCTAATTTCACTGTCAGAGCCTCGTCGCTGTGCGAAGAAGTCCCGATCCCTCCGTCCGTCCTCAGAATCGCCTTTGACCTTGGCACTTATCCGCACCAAGCGGTCGCCAGGGGGCTAAGGAAGGAGTCATTGCTTTTTGCGTCTTTTTCATCTCAAGGCGATTGCGGATCACTACGAACCTCTTCACTGGATTCATTTGTAGTTGAATTCTGACGGATCTCCCACCAGGGCTTTCATGATGGCCTCCGCGGTTTTGTCCGATATGCCTTCCGATTTTCTCCTGGATTCAGGCAGATGCTTCTCCAACGCGGGTATGTTCTCGAGCAGCAATTGAATCGAGCGGTAGTCTCCGCGAGCCGCCTTGTTGATCCATTGCTTCAGGACGACTTCGAGCATGGAGATGCTTCGTTGCTGGCCCTGTTCGTTCACGGCCACCTTCTGCGCGAGGATATCTCTGAGCAGAGTCTTGCTGCCCTTTGATCCCCTCGGCCGCCCCTTGGGATTCCCGGACTGTCCCTTCTTGAATTGATGCTGTTGTGGCGGTCGGCCGTAACCTACTTTGTAATTCGGATCTTCCCTATCCTCCACTCCCTCTATCCTCCGCTTCCTGCCCCCCTTCGGCCTGGATATCCGCAAATTGTTTGCCGGACGAAGCGTGACGAGCGCTGCTGCGCGTGAACGTTTGCCAGCGGCGAATGATGGTGTCGACGTAAAGCGGATCGAGTTCCAGGCCATAGCAGCGCCGCCCGCTCCGCTCCGCTGCGATAACCGTGGTGCCGCTGCCGAGGAACCCGTCGAGTACGATCTCTCGACGCGAAGTGGCGTCCATGATCGCATCGGCGACCAATGCGGTAGGTTTCACAGTAGGGTTATTCAGCCAATTATCGCGATCACACACAATGAAGGTCCTAGGTAAGTTGCCCGGCTTGTTTCAGCCGCAGCGCTACGCGTCAGGTCGCCGAGCACGACGGCCGGGCGGGAGAAGCTTTGCCCGACGCTCGCAAACCTTTAATGCGTTGGCTCGAAGTCGAGAGCCGCGAATTCGTCGGCGCCAACTCCAAACAAGCAGAATTGATCGACGTGATTATCGAAGAGTGCGCGCGGATGCGCCAGCTGACCGACAATCTGCTCAATCTGGCGCGCGGCGAGATCCCCGCGATCGCGTTGCAGCAGGAACGCCTCGACCTCGCGCAGTACGGCGCCGGCGCCGAGGACAAAGGCGCTGCGGGACTGGGCCTTGCGATCGTCAAGGAGATCGTCGCCGCGCACGGCGGCCGCATTTCGGTGGTGAATAACAACGTGCACGGATCCGCTTCATCGTGGAGATTCCGGCGGCAAGGGAATCCTGATGGCGCGACTGCTGGTCGTCGACGACGAAAAAAATATCCGGCGCAGCCTCGCCGCTTTCTTCGAGTCGCTGGGGCATCAGGTGCGCGCCGCAGAGAGCGGAACTCAAGCCGTCGCGATGCTCGCGGACAATCAATTCGACCTGGTGCTTACCGACTACAAGATGGCGGAGATGAGCGGACTCGAATTGCTGCGCGAACTTAAGCGCCGTTCGCCCGACACGCTCGTGATTTTGATGACCGCGTACGCGACCATCGAAAACGCGGTCGAAGCGATGAAATCGGGCGCTTATGATTACGTCACCAAACCGTTCTCGCTCGAACAGATCAGGCATACGGCGGATCGCGCGCTCCAGGTTACTGTCCTGCAAGCCGAAAATCGCGCACTCCGCAGCGCCGTTGACGACGGTCCGCTGCTCGAATCGAAAAGCGCGGCGATGCAACGATTGCTCGAGACCGCGCGCCAAGCCGCCGCGAGCGAAGCGACGATCCTGCTGACGGGCGAGAGCGGCACCGGCAAGAATGTCATCGCGCGGCAGATCCATCGATGGAGCAAGCGGGCGGAGCAACCATTCGTGGTGGTCAACTGCACCACGCTCTCGGAAGAACTGCTCGAGAGCGAACTCTTCGGGCACGTCCGCGGCGCATTCACCGGCGCGGTCAAGGACAAGCCCGGGCGCCTCGAGGCCGCCCACGGCGGAACGGTTTTCCTCGACGAGATCGCGGATTTGACGGCGACTCTGCAAACCAAGTTTCTGCGGTTTTTGCAGGAGCAGAACTTCGAGCGCGTCGGCGGTGAACGCACGATCCACGTCGATGCGCGAATTATCGCGGCGTCGAATCGCGACCTCGAAGCGGAAGTCGCGGCGCATCATTTCCGCGAAGATCTGTACTATCGCTTGAACGTGATTGCGCTCCGCGTGCCGTCGCTGCGCGAGCGGCGCGAAGATGTTTTGCCTCTCGCCGAGTACCTTCTAAGGATGGCGGCGTTGCGCAACGGGCGGCCGGGCCTCGCTTTTTCGCCCGACGCCGCGCTCGCGATCGGGCACTATCGATGGCCCGGAAATGTGCGCGAACTCAAAAATGCGATCGAGCGCAGCGTCGTCCTGATGCGCGGCCAGACGATCGCGCGCGACGACCTGCCCGACTCGCTATTCCGTGAGGCGGCCTCGTCACTTCCCAGCGCTTCGCCGTCGGCCAGCCTCGAAGAAGTTGAACGCGAGCATGTCGCCCGCGTGCTGGCGGCAAGCACGACGCTTGAAAGAAGCCCCCGACACGCTCGGCATCAACGTGACGACTCTGTGGCGCAAGCGCCGCCGCTACGGGATCGAGTAGATTGTTTGCGTGTGGACGGCGGAGTGCGCGAGCGCTTATTGATCCGCTCAGGACACTAGCGCTTTGAACTTGCTCGCTAGTCGATCGACGGCTTGAGCTAAGAGGACGGAATCGGCACCTACTGCGATGAAGGTGCATCCTAGCTCGAGGTAGCGGCGTACCAGCGCCTCGTCGCCCATCAGGATACCCGCGGCCTTGCCAGCAGCACGAATATCCGCGACACCGCGTTCGATCGTTTCAAGCACCTCAGGATGAGTCATGTTTCCGAGGTAGCCCATCGAGGCCGACAGGTCCGCTGGTCCTACGAAGACACCATCGACACCCGGCACCGCCGCAATAGCTTTGAGGTTCTCGACGCCGCGCCGAGTCTCGATCTGGACGAGGAGGCACATCTCTTCGCCGGCTTCCTTAAGATAGGACGGTATCCGGGTCCATCGCGAGGATCGCGCGAGCGCCGAACCGACTCCGCGCACTCCTTTAGGTGGATAGTGCATCGCCGCGACAAGGCTGGCTGCCTGCTCCGCACTTTCGACCATCGGAATGAGCAAAGTTTGCGCGCCAATTTCGAGAACCTGCTTGATGACATGAGTATCGCCAACCCGAAGGCGTACTATCGGATGGCTATCGTACGGCGCGACAGCCTGGAGTTGAGCCAGCAACGTGCGGAGGTCATTGGGACCGTGCTCGGCATCGAGCAGTAGCCAGTCAAAGCCCGCACCGGCGCAAAGTTCGGCGCATCCTGCATCGGCTAGCGCGACCCACAGCCCGATCTGCGCCTTCCCCTCCTTAATCGCTCGCTTGAAACGATTGACAGGTACTTCCATCTTCAACCATCTCCTACGAAGCGGCAGGAAATCGAACCTAACGGACCGTAGTCCACGTGAAAGGTGTCACCGGCGCGCGCTGGTACGACTCTAGTGAAGGAGCCGGCTAGCACGATTTGCCCGGCTTCAAGTCCTTGATCGTGCAGAGCGAGCTTATTCGCGAGCCAGGCGATTCCATTGGCAGGATGATTTAACACGGCGGCCGCGATACCTGATTCCTCGAGTACGCCGTTGCGATAGCAAAGAGCACCTACCCATCTAAGGTCCACGTCCAGCGGCCGAATCGGACGCCCGCCAATCACGAGTGCGGCATTCGCGGCGTTATCAGCGATAGTATCGACGACGCGGCGCGGCGCTTTGGTTTGCGGATCGTCTCTCATCGTGCGAAGGCCAACTATCTCTAGCGCCGGAATGACATACTCGGTCGCGCCCAGTACGTCGAAGATCGAGCAGTTAGGTCCGCGCAGAGGTTTTCCCAGGACGAAGGCAAGCTCGTTCTCGAGCATCGGCGTGATGAACCTGTTGGCGGGGATCTGCGAACCGTCGTGATACAGCATATCGTCGAGCAGGACGCCGTAGTCGGGTTCGTTGATGTTCGCCGTCGATTGCATCGCGCGCGAAGTCAGTCCGATCTTGTGCCCGATAATGCGGCGGCCTTCCTTGAGCTTGATGTCAATCCACGCGCGCTGGATCGCGTACGAATCCCCGATTGTCATCTCCGGATATTGCGCCGACAGAAATCGGATAACCGTCCGGTTCTTTTCAGCCTCATGAAGCTGGCTGGCTATTCGAGATATGATGGCTGCATCCACGGATAGTTTCCTTCTTTAGGCGAACGAACCTTTCATAGCCGCGATGTTCTTGATGTCGCAGTAGAAGTCAAAGCTCCAGTTGCCGCCTTCACGACCTATTCCAGAGTTGCGGCTCCCGCCGAATGGAGCGGCCAGTTCGCGTACGAAAAAGCAATTGACCCACACCGTGCCGGCGACCACCTGCCGCGCCAGGCGCATCGCACGCTCCTCGTTCTTGCTGAAGATGACAGCGGCAAGGCCATAGTCCGTGCCGTTAGCTAGCTTCATAACTTCGTCTTCGTCACGAAAGGTCTGCCAGGTTAACACCGGACCGAACACCTCACGCTGCACGATCTCCTGCTGTTGCGATACACCCCCCAGCAGCGTTGGTTCGAAGTATAGCTCGCCGGCGCTATGGCGATGTCCGCCCCAGATCGGCTTGACACCTTCCTTAAATGCGCGCTCGACAAAACCTTCGACACGCTTGTAGTGCTCAGGCGTGATAAGTGGTCCAACCCGGGTAGTCTTCTCTCTCGGATCGCCTACCACCATCTGCGAAACAGCGGCGCGAAGCTTCGACTGGAACTCATCCGCAACCTTGGCATCGACCAGCAGGCGCGTTCCTGCCAGGCATACTTGTCCAGCGTTGAAGTACTGGCCGGCTGCGGTTTGCGCGGCCGCATCAAGGTCGGCATCGGCGCATATGATGAACGGCGACTTACCGCCGAGTTCAAAGCTCGTGGGGGTCAGAGAATGGGCGGTCGATGCTCCTATCAACTTGGCGGTGTCGGTCGAGCCAGTGAAGCTTAATCGATCGATATCGGGATGAGCCGCCAGCGCAGCGCCTGCTTCTTCGCCGATTCCTTGCACAATGTTAAGCACTCCGGGCGCAATGCCGGCCTCGGTAGCCAAATCAGCCATCAGCGAGCATGTAAGCGGCGCCCATTCTGGCGGCTTCACGACCGCGGTGTCGCCCGCAGCCAGGCAAGGACCTACTTTCCACGTCGTCAGCATGAACGGCCCATTCCATGGCGTGATAAGCGCCGCGACGCCGGCGGGATCGAAGCGAATATGATTGACTACTTCAGGCGAGTCGATCGTCTCGTCGTTCAGCTTGAGCGCGCGATCGGCGAAGAACTGGATGTTGAGTGCCGCGCGCGGAACCATCCGCGTAGCGTTGCCGATCAGCAACGATCCGTTGTCCTCGGTTTCGACCGCCGCGATCTCTTTGCCATGATCGAGGATAGATTGTGCAAAGCGCTTAAGTATAGGATGACGGCCTTCGGGACCCAGCGACGCCCACTTAGGATATGCACGCCGCGCTGCGGCGACGGCCGCATCGATTTCGTCGCTGCTGCCCGCGCTCACATCGGCGAGATGCTTGCCGTCGATCGGCGAGCACACCTGGAACTTGTTCTTCGACTCGACGCGCTTGCCGTCGATGAAGTGATCGGTCGAGACACTTACTCCTGCTACTTTGGAACTTGCCATTAGTTATGACCTCCGAAGGTGATCCGCATCGCGATTAGCTATAGGTTCGGTTGATCAAGTGTTAGATGCAAGCGTGGCATCGCCATTTTGGGACTCAGCCCTCTTAAACTCTTCCATCATGCGCCTGAACTGTGCAATGCCGCCATCGGAAGACGTGGCAAGCATCCGATCGCCGTTCGATGCTTTGATATTCCTTTGCTGCGCCTCAATCATTACCCGGGTTTCGTTAAAGGCCTTGATACTTCCGCGAGCGTCGGATCGCCCATCCAGATCCAGGCAAGCGAATACCTATCGACAATCGGATACTGCTGCACGCGTGCCTGGGGCGGAAGTTTCATCTGACCGGGAATCTCGACGCATTTGCCCGACGGCGCGAACTTGAGTCCGTGGTACATGCATCGAAGGTCGTCGCCCTCGACGCGTCCCATCGAGAGCGGCGCGAAGCGATGGCAACAGCGATCCTGCAAGGCCGCCAGATCGCCGTCGCTCTTGCGGTAAATGACGATCGGCTCGTTAAGCATCGTGAGTGCAGTCGGGCGATCCTGGGCTAAGTCTCGGCTCCATCCGGCTGCGTACCAGCAATTGCGCACGAACATTGGGCTTCCTCGAATCGTCGAATTCGGTTGGCCGCTCCGCCGTTCGCGGCGGCGCAGGCTTCGATGTTCCCAGGCGGATCTAGCGCAAATATTGACTCCGGTCAAATCCGACTGTAGCCAATTCTCGCCGCGCGGCGCGAAGCAAAAGTAAGCCGTTTCGGCGAGTTTGACAAATCATTTTAACTCGTTGACTATGGACGATATTGACCAAGGTTAATCGCGCGCGCCGCATCGCTCTCTAACGGAGGCGCCAATTTTGGATCTCGGAATCGCAAGCCGCAAGGCTATCGTATGCGCCTCGAGCCGCGGCCTCGGCCGCGCGTGCG
>NZ_JAUSKL010000053.1 GCF_030646925.1 Candidatus Binatus sp.
AGCACTTTACGGTGGACGGCACGCTGATCGAGGCGTGGGCCTCGCTCAAGAGCTTTCGTCCCAAGGGCGAGCAGCCAGGCGATCGTATGCCGCCCGCTGATCCGGGCAATCCGAGCGTGGACTTCCACGGCGAGCGGCGCCACAACGCGACCCATCAGTCGACGACTGATCCCGAAGCGAGGCTGGCGAAGAAGGGTGCCGGCAAAGAGGCCAGGCTCTGTTACACCGAGAGCGTGCTGATGGAGAATCGCAACGGCATCATGATCGATCTGCGCGTGGGCCAGGCCAGCGGCCGGGCCGACTGCGAGCAAGGGCTGGAAATGCTGCAAGTGGTTCGCGGAGCGCGCCGGATCACGGTGGCGGGCGACAAGGGCTACGACACTGCGGCCTTCGTGGCGAGTTGCCGCGCGCTCAATGTCACTCCCCATGTGGCGCGCAATGTGCGGCGGCCGGGCGGCTCGGCGCTCGACCATCGCACCACCAGTTGGCCGGGCTACGCGGTCAGCCAGCGGGTGCGCAAGCGGGTCGAGGAAATCTTCGGCTGGATCAAGCCGGTCGGCAACTTCCGCCGCACCCGCTATCGAGGCCTCGAGCGGACCACTTGCGCCGCCTACCTGGTCGGCGCCGCCTACAACCTGCTGAGGATCGCGAAGCTCTGTCCCAGCGGATGAATCGAGCCGCCAGCGAGCCGCACTTGCCACCGCCAATCCGGTAACTACCCGACTCGCAACCTCACTACTCACTTCCCTCCGTCCTCAGACCAAGCCCAACTCGCGATCCTGCCCTTTCATCAACAACCTGCTAAGGGTCACGCCGCCGCACCGTCACGAAGAATTCCCTCCAGATCGAAAAAACGTGCGCCATCCAGACCCAAGTAACGTTCTGGATGACACGTAAGGATGAGCAACTGCAATCGCTGCGCCGCCTCTTCCAGAATCCGCATCACACGGGCTAAGCGTCCGGAGTCTGTCGCAACCAACACGTCATCCAGCACCACGAGTTGGCGCTCGCCCTTCGCAAGCACCTCGGCCAAAGCGAGACGTGTGGCGAGATAGATCTGCTCGCGCTCGCCGCCTGACATGCTTTCGATCGACACCGGTGCATTGGCAATCCCCGGCATCATCTGCATGGGCTCGAACGCTTCCCCTAGCTGGACACGGCCCAGCCGATTGCCAGCAATGCGCTGCAGCGTGCGCGTTGCAGCGGCTTCCACCGGAGCCGCTACTGCGGCTAACGCTGCGTTTCGAGACTGCTCCACCGTTGTCCGCAGCAGGCGGATGGCGGCCATCTGCAATTCTTCGCTGGCAATCTCGCCTTTCAGACGGGCAACTTCCTCATCCGCCCGAGCGAGGGCCGAGTACGGGCCCTGCGCTGAAACGTGCATGAGGCGGCCCTCTTCGCTCTTTTCCTGTTCGAGAGCTTTGGTTGCCGTATCGTCGGCGGCCTGTAGTTGCTTCTCGAGCGTGGTTGCCGTGGCGCCGGGATCTTCGCCAAACTCGGCGAGCTTGGCCTCGATCTCTTCGAGACCTGCCCGCGCTGCATCCCAGGTAAGGGCGATTCCTCTCAGCTCGCCATCGCGTTCTCCCTCAGACTTGCCGTCGTTGGTCAGTTCAGCGAGCTTGTTGGTCAACGATCGCTCGTGTCGGTCGGTCTCTTCAATGCGCACCTCAATCGTTCCCCTTTGGTGGATGGCAGCGTTGAGTGCGGCTTGCGCGGCGTCACGAGCAGCCTCGGCCGTGTCGAGAGAAGCAAGGAAGGCACGCTTGCTCGCATCGGCCGCGGCTCTGAGCGCTGCCACGTCTGGAGGTGTGTCGCGCCAGTCCGGATAATCCGCGACGATCCGCGAGGTCACCGCCGCGAACGTAGCGCGTTCCGTTTCGATCTGCTCGGCCGTTTCCCCAGCCAGCAGGGTGTCAATCTGTGTTTGCGCGGCCGCGAGTCGTTTGTCCAGCTCCGTCGCCTTGTCATGCAATGCGTCCAGAACTTCGAGGTCTGCGGCCCCAAATGCCTCCGTCAAAGCTTTCAGCCTGTCCGCTGCCTTCTCACGTTCGATGCGGATCTCAGCGATCGATCCCGCAGGCCCGCGGGCGCGGAGGCGGGCGATGCCTGGCAAATCAACAACGACTTCGGGTGATCCTTTCACTTGCGCGGGTACCCCCGCTGAGAGTGATCGTTCTCCGGGTTCTTCACCAGACACGATAACCAGCGCACCGGCCTTCTCGGGAACGATCTCCAGCGTGATCAGCGCGGCTTCGAGGCGCATCCGTGCGTCGTCGTGGTCCTTCATTGCCTTGCGGATCGCGCGCAGCGTCTTCGTATCGGGCGCGACCAAGCGGCTGCGCTCCAGCTTGTGCTGCGCAAGGGTTTCCGACGCCTCGGCAATTCTGCGCAATCGATCATCAAGGGCCGATGCCCGCCGCAGCTCGTCGAGATACCGTCCCGCAAGTTCGGCGCGCTGCCTAGTCGCTTCATTCGCGTCGCGTGTCTTGCGGACATCTTCGAGCGCTGTCTGCGTCCGCGCGGTATCTATCTCGTGCTGCTCGACCTCGCGAACCCACGACGGCAGCTCGGAGCGAAGCTGGGTGAGGACCTGCCGCACGTCGGCCAGATCCTTCGCCGCAGTCTTAATAGCGTCGATTCGCTGCTTGAGCTCGCGGTGCTGAGCCTCGGCCGCCTTCACCCGGTCCAGACGCTGTGCCTTATTTGATATGAGCTCCCTGTACGCTTCAGCTCGTGTCCGTGCGTCGCGGAGGGACTTCGTAAGCGCGTCGGCGTCGCGCCGAGCTTGCGCGCGGCGCGCGCGCAGATCCTCGACCCGACGTGCCGCCTCCTCGAATATCCGCTGCTGCTCACCCGCAACGCGCTGCGCTTCGAGTGCGGCCTGCAAGCTCTCACCCAACCGCACCGCTGCCGGCGCGTCCTTGCCTCGCCGGTACTGGCCGCCAGTCGTGAAAAAGCGAAGGTATGCCGTCTCAATTCGCTCCTCCGGCGGCCCGCTGCCCGGACCCGACACCTGCACACCAAGGGCGGTTCGAATGTCCGCCACGAGATCACCCGACAACTTGCCAAGCGCCAGGTTGCCCTGTGGTGCCCACAAGACCTGAGCAAGCCCCCAATTCTCCGGCCGTGACAACCCGCGTCCCGGCGGATTGCGCGTGAGAATCTCTCGGATCTTTTCGTCCGCGGACTCGCCCTCCGCCATGCGGACGAAGCTTCCATTCTCACGACGCTCCAACTCAGCCGACGGACGATCGAAAAAGCGTTTCATCATTCGGTATTCCGCACCGCCGTGCGAGAACTCCACCGTAACGGTGGGAGCCAGCTCGCGTCCCCACGGGCGCAGGTTCTCGACCTCACGGCCGCTGACTCGATGCCCGTCGAGCAGGCCGCGCAGCAGGGCTTCAAAGAGCGTCGACTTCCCGGTGGCGTTAGGTGCGTGCAAAACGTTCAAGCCGTCCGTGAACGGACCAACCGAGATGGGGTTCGCGAAACACCTCCACCCCTGGACGGCAATCGAGCGAAGAATCACGCGCCACCCTCCGACGCCAACGCATACAACTCCAACAACGCCCGACACGCGACTTCAGGCGACGCACCTTCCGGACGTGGGTCGGCGTACGCCGGATCCGCCAGCTCGCGCAGGTTCGTCGCGGCCTCGCGCAGCACACCCGCCGGCAGGCCAGCGATCCAGCCGTCATCGCTCGGCGATGGCCGTAGGCGCGTCGGGTCAATGCGCCCGAAAAGGAATCGCGACGCGAGAATCTCCTCAATGCGCGTTAGCTCGTCGCGATCCTGCGCGGACAGCAATCCCGCGACGCGCAGGTCCAGCAGCGTGGCGCCCGGATTCTCAAGCGCTTCGACGCGTTGACGCAGACGCGCGAGGTCGCCCGGCTCACGCACCTCCTCCTCGATCACCGACCACGTAAGTCCACCCGTTCGAACTGGAGTGATGACGGGCGATGCGCCGGGTCCGGTGATCTCCACGATCAATGCGTTCCCGCTATCTCTTTCTCCGAACTTCGTCGTCTCGTGCGTGCCGGAGTAGGCCATGCGGACTGTCCCGTCGGTTGCCGGATACGTTGCCGTCGAGTGCCAATGACCAATGGCGAGGTAGTCCAGCCCGGCACGCACCGCTGCATTGCGGGGGATCGGATAATCGGGCTCCTCCTGGTACACCCCTTCGACCGTCCCATGCGCCAGCCCTACGCGAATCCCGCGCGAGTCACCTGCGGGAATCCACGCCGTCGGATCCTTGCCCGAGTGCTGCTCTCGCGCCGGACACGGGAAAAGCGTTCCGCCCGACACCTCGATCGGTGTTTCTTCCCGCAGCACGCGTACGTTGTCGCTCGACCGCCACGCCGGATGCTCCCACACCGACCCGGGCATGAACGGATCATGATTTCCTGGGGTTACGTAGACCGGCCCGCCGAATCCGCCCAGGATGTCCGCCACCTTCTGCACAAGCACGCGGTCGACACCGTTGTCCTCGAACGTGTCCCCGCAGACGACGACAAACTCCACCCCCGCAATGCGCGCCGCATCGATGACTCGCCGCGCCGCGCTCAGCCTCTCCTCGCGCACCCGCGTCCCCGCCGCGCCCACATGCGCGGCCCGCATGCCGATCTGCCAGTCTGCGGTGTGGAGAAACTTCATGTGTTGGCTCCTGAAAGCTCACCTGCCGCTATAAGCGTAGCGGGATAGCGGTCAGGTGCAGCGCCTTGGTTATATTTTCTCTTTGTATTCCCTGAAGCCATCAAGCAATTGCCGGAATGAGGTGGGCTTGTATTGCTCAAAACTTTCTTGGTCCACGTAAACAAAGTCATATTTCACGCCGGCCTGCACCCGATTAATGTCTTCGCACCATTGCCGTAGCCGTCCCATCTTGCGTGACGCCTCCCCGTACGAGCCGTCCGCATTGACCGCGTTCGAGGAATATCGCGAGGAATGCCTCACTTTGTAGAGGCGCAAACGAACGGACTAAAGAAACGACATCAGCCCCGTTCATGCGCGAGGAGTCACGTTCCATCAATGCGGCTTCATCTTTGGTCGGCGCTTCTCCGCATCATCGTGCACCTTCTTGAAGTCAGCTACCAGCGTTTCGAGCGCGGCAATATCGGCATTGATTTCGTGAGGCTCGGGTAAGGTGGCGGTTCCGGCGGACGGGTTGTCGTGACTGAACGTATTCGCTTTGGTCATGCCTTCATGAAACCGCACTGCGTATTCGTCAGGCAGATCAACGTACCGAAGGTTTTGCGTCTTAACCGCATCGTTAAATCGCGAAATCGTTTCGTGGAACAGGCATTCTTCTACAGCGCGCTCGTATGCGTCGCGGAGGCGGCCATACACATTTTTTGCTTCGTATTCATAGCGGCTCGGTTCTGTATTCTGAAGCTTGCCGACTCTAACCATTTCATTCTTGAGCATGGCGATTCGCTTACCCACCTTCATGCTCTTCCAATCTTCGCCTGATGGATCGACGAGGCCTGTGCCGTTGGCATTGCGAAATAGTCGGCAAGTTTGAGGCTCAAGCCCAGCGTCGTCAGCGATGCGGCAGAGCTCGTTGTAGAAGACCAAGTCGTGTGTGAATACGATGACTTGGCGCCGTTTTGCCTCCTCTACGATACGGGCAGCAACACGGGCGCTGCGCTGCCGGTCGAGCGATGACACCGGGTCGTCGATGATGATCGGCCCATCCGGAGCCGTAATTGTGGTCTCGGTCAAAAAGCCAGCCAGCGCGAGTGCGCGTTGCTCGCCTTCACTGAGGATATCGGAGCTGGTGCGCGTGAGCTTGGTGCCAGTGTCAGTCTTAAAGACCGCTTCTGTGCGACCGCTCTCGCGCGATAGGCTGATGCGGAGGTAATTGATGTCGAGCGCTTTGCATTCAGCCTCAAAATTATTCGTTACCAACTTGGTAAGGTGCTTGTCGATTAACTCATTCGCGCGCTGCGTGATCCCCTTGGTCTGCGTATTATCAATCGCGGCCTGAAAGAGCGAATCCTGCTTCAAGAGATCGCGGCGCTTCTTGAGAGTCTTCATCGATTGCGTGAGAAGGCGGCTGTCGAGCAGCTCCTGCCGCTCAGCCTCGAGCGACGCGCGCTGCTGGGCGTCAATCGCCGATTCGAGTTGACTGGCCTCGTCATTGAGCCAGTTCGCTGCTACCGTTATCTCCGAATCTGGCGGTGCCGGAAGGTCAGGTATCGCTGCGATTTCGGCCTCGCCGACGATTACCTTCAATGCCATTTCATGTCTTTCCATAAAGCTCTGGCTAATGATGGTGAGAGAGTTGGCCAGGGCAGGAAAGCGGGCCTCGATTTGCTTTATGCGCGCCATTGCGTCTGCAGGGGAACTGGTGTCGAGAGCGCGCAACGCCTTAATCCCAACTCCAAACGCATCTTCGGCTTCCCTTGCCTTTTTGGCGAGTGACGCGGTGACGAACGCCTCGAACCTACTAAAGCGCTCGCGAGCGGAGGCGTCGAGTGGCTGCTGGCACAACACGCACCGCGGATCGGTGCCGTCAGCTAAGAGTGTCGAAACTGGGAACGAGCGGTTTGGATAGGCATCAGCCGTCGAATAGGCACGCGCCGCTTCCCAGAGACGGCGCCACGTCTCGCCGCCGACGCCAGCGAGAGGCTCGGCAGCAAATGCCCCGCTTGCGGCAAGATCAGCGGCTTTGCGGGCTTCGGCCGCCTCTTCCCGTAGTTTAACAAGCTGCTCGATCTGGCTAGCGCTGAGTGCGGTGGTCAAATTGGTGAAGCGAGAGCGGCGAGCTTCGAGCCATTCGGCCAGCGACCGACGGTCCGCGGCGTCACCAGCGGATCCGACGAGTAGCTTTTCTAGCTGGGCTAGTCGGATCTCCTCAGCTGGCCCAAAGGAAGCTGCTGCGTCAATTGAGACATCTTTCGTGTCTCCGGTCAGGGTGTTGTAAAATGTTTGAGCATTGGTCGCTTTAGGCTTTAGGAATTCGATTTTGGTAAGAACCAGTTGCTCCTGCACTGGCTGACGCTCTGTATTCAGTTTGTTCTTAACGGCGAGGCCAACCTCGTTAAGCTTGTGGGGCAAGGCGAGGCCAAAGGGCAGAAAGCGTATCTGGTTCCCCTGATCCACGTAGAGTTCGGCCGCCTTGCTATCGAATACCGCAGCGCGCAGCATGAGCTCTGAGGCGGCGGTACCCTCTGTCCACGAAATCACCTGCTCGCCTCCTGCCGTCTCAATGACGATCTCGGCTGAATTGGGGCCACTCGCAGTGCCATAAACGTCGGCGAGTACCTTCAACTTGTTCTGATCGGTAATACGGGTACGACAGGCACGCCGGAGAATGCGGATGAACCCCGTTTTTCCACTACCGTTGGTGCCGTAAATAACAGTAAGGCCCTCTAGCTTGAAGTTGAGCGACGCCGTGGGCGCGAGCTTGTTAACGTTCTTAATATTGCGGATAGCCTTGATCCTAATTGCCGGGGCTCCCGAGCTGGCACCGAGATGGCTTTTGTCGAGAGGCACGGGCACCGGGGGCGCTGATGATAGAGCGAGGCCGGCTTGTTGCTTCACCATCGCAAGAAGTTCGTCAAGGTCAGCGTCAGTCACTTCTGGCGAACCGGCCAAGCGCCGCAAGGCGTCTTGTTGCCATAGATCGAGCCTTGAGCTCGCCCACTCAAGAATGTCATCGGCGGCAGTTGTTGTGGGCATTGGCTCAATCGCTCCGCGCCAAGCTAATTGCCGTATCAGAAATGAGCTGTTTAACGTCGCTCGGTTTCCTTGCGACTGCGTAAGCCCATCGTCCGTATGTCCGGTCGGCGTTGACCGCCTCGACCCACTTCTGAGCAGCCTGGGCCTTGACCTCCTGTAGTTCGTCGTAGCCCTTCACTTCGAGAATCAGATGCATGGGCGGCTCGGTCTTGAGCCTGACGATAAAATCGGGAACATAGTCGTGCGCTTCGCCGTTGTGAAAGTATGGGATTGCGAAACCCAGCCCTGCATTTTTCGCGAATGCATCAACCAGGTCATTCGTGTCGATGAAGTACGCTGCTGACTCCTCCCACTTCTTTGTATCGGCAACGACGTAGTTCACATGGCTGCGTACGACCTCGCGCACTTCGCGGCTCGTCCAAAAATCGACCTCGCCGGTTGAGCCCGGTTCTCGCCGCGTCTCATAGATGGGAACGATCGGCGCCTCGCCTTGGGATACGTCCGGCTTGATCGCATCCCTCAGATGCTCGATCACCCATCCATAGTATGGCGAGCAGAACACGTCGATCGTTTGCGCTGGCGGGAGCGGCTGAACTTTCTCGCGAAGGTATCGGTCCACGATTTGCCGCATCTGCGGAAACAGCACATGCGCTGGCGCCTCGCACTCCCGCCGATTGACGTACTCGCGCGTTAACTCGGCCGCCATGTCGAAAACCAATTCCTGGAACCTGCGGCCCGAGCGATATGGATTCAGATCAACCTTCTCGAGCTTTCCTGGGCCCGACAGCGAATGTCTTCCTTTGTTACTCGGAAGTGTGGCTTTGACCTCGACTTCCGGCGGTATCTTCATCGGATCGATGGTCAACGTTGGCGCAGCATTCCAGTCAATCGTCACGCGGTTGCGGATCGCCTGCCGATATCCTTCGACCCGCGGGTACTTGATCTCGAACGCCGCCTTCTCGGGCAGCGAATGGATGTGGTGGCGCCTAACTGACGGCGCGGCACCGCCCTTGTTTTCCTTGAACGGGATGATCTCGAAGGGGACGCCGAAGACTTTTGCGACTTCTTCGGTGAGCCTCCCATCTTCGCCGACTTCATAGCTCGACCGGCGCAGCCCGCGGCCGACGACCTGCTCACACAGTAGCTGCGACATGAACGGCCGCAGTCCAACTATGTGCGTCACCGTGTTGCAGTCCCATCCCTCGGTGAGCATCCCGACGCTGACGATGCATCGCACGTCCCGTCCAGGCGGGTGCAGGGGCCTCTTTAGCTTGTTCGCGAGTTCTTCGAAGTTCTCAGGATACAGCGAGCGTCCCTGCCGATCCTTCGGCCATTCGGTCTTGCCCACGGTGTCGAGCGTGAGGCGCATCCACGCACTCTCGTCGCTCTTGGCCTCTCCGGTATCGGTCTCCGCGATGACTTTGGAATCGACGCGGATCGTGTTTTTGCGATTATCGTTATTGAGGAAGCCCGCGATTTTCGCCGGCGCGATTCCCGACGGCGCATCGTTTTCGCCGAGCCACTTGTAGATCACGTCGGCGATCTTTGTATTTTTACAAACGATGATGAACACGGGCGGACGCGGATCGCCGACATGGTCGCGCTCCCATTCGGCGCGCAGCTCCTCCCATAGTCCCGCCAGCATCAGGATTGGTGTGGAAGCGTATTTGAGAACGGCTTCTGGCTTTGGATTGGCTCTCTTGCCGCCCCGTTCACTCGGAGTGAGTTTCGTCAGGATCCATCGCCAGATATTGAAGTAGCTCGGGACAGGATTTCCCGTTGTGTCCCGGACGACAAGCTGTGGAATCTTGGTCAGCCCCGACTCGATCGCATCCGTCAGGCCGAAGTCGGACACCACCCACGGAAAGGTTCTATTCGTCTCCTGCCCGACGCGACCCAAGAAATATGGAGTCGCTGACAGATCGAGGCAGAAATTTATTCCGCGCAGCTTGTGAATCCGATCGAGGCCTTCAACCCATACTGTCGCCTCTTTGAAGAACTGCTCGCTGTCGTCCTCCTCTTCTTCGTCGTCGCCGTTCTCGGGTTGCCGAATGCGGTAGGCGTGATGCGCTTCGTCGTTGAACACGAGGATGTTCTGCTTGCCGCCTACTTCCTTGCCGATCACACGATTCACCACCGCGGTATCGCTCTCGACATACTTGTACGATTCGATCCGTACCCGTTTGAGATTTCCTTCCTTGTCCTTTTCCTCGCTCAGGACCTTGATCAGCCCTGCCGCGGCCTGACGCGACACTTCATCAGGTGTCAGGTAGCGCTTGCCACGCGCCGTCGTCGTTCTCGCCCCAATCGTGATCGTCTCTTCGACACGAACCGGCACGCCCGCTTTAATCACCTTGCCGCTGGTGCCGCCGGTTTGGACGCTCTGAGGCTCGAACACGTGCCAATTTGTCACCACCACGCGGCCCTTCGTTAGGTCGGCCATCAGATGTTCGGGAACCAGATCGCGGGTCCGGTAGAGGCTCGCCTCGCCAGTCTCAGGGTGAAGCTCACCTAGGCGGTTGCGAATCGTCACGTTCGGGCAGACGATCAACACCGCGTCCGAGAAGCGGCCGTCGCTACGGTCATTGACCTTGTTCAGGATGCTCCACGCCGCCACCATTCCCATCACAGTCGTCTTTCCCGCGCCGGTCGCCATCTTGCACGCATAGCGAGTGAAGGCCCTGATGCCCTTCGCTTTTGCCTCGTCGCTCGGCTCGTCGGACGGCACTTGGATTCCTTGCCGGAAATCGGCGCGCGCTTCGTTCAGGAAAATGATCGCTTCAGCGGCCTCGAGCTGCGCGAAGAACAGCCGATGCTGTCGGCCGTCGCGCTGCCAGTAGTTGAGCAGGTCGAACGTCGTCCGCGTCACGCCCGGGTAGCCCTGGCTGCGCCATTGCTTGATGCGCTCGCGGATCAAATTTACAAGCTTGAGTTCCTCCCAGCTTCCGCGCGCGTCGTGCTCGCTATCGCTCGCGGGAGCTTTGGGATCGCGGAAGAAGTAACCGGCCGGCCGGCGGCCAGGGCGCTTTTCTGGAGACGCACCTTCTTCGATGTTCCAGTGAGCGGCTGGCTCCTCGTACGGCGAGTTCAGTATCGGTTCGGGTACTTCGTAATCGGGCATTGTGCTTGGGCCTCTGGTCTCCTGAAGGTGGCACAGGCTTTAGCCTGTGGAGTTTCTGACAAACAGCCATCTGTAATCATCGGACCGAGACTCGAGGCCCCCTTGACCGGGTTCTCTCTGATGTATTCGATTTTCTCTTGCAGCTCCGCCTCGTGTCTTATGATGTGATCGAAGCTCCGGGCACTTCGACGTGCGGCAGGTTGCGGCGCTTGAAGACCAGGCCTTCAGACTTCCAGGGATCGATTGCTTGAAAGCGATGAGGACCCATGTCTGAAGGTTCTTTCCGGCTCATGAGGTTTCCTAAACACAGGCTAAAGCCTGCCACCTCAGAGATTGCAAGTGACACAGCCTTTAGCCTGTGTGGTTTCCACTTTAGCTCTTGCCTGCTTCCGTGATGCTTTTCACTACCATCAGTTCGTTGCCGCGATCGTCGATCACCTTGACCGCGATCTGGCCGTGCTCGCCCGCCTCGAACGGCGCGCTGATTGTGCCCGCCAGATGGTCCCATACCGCTTCATCGTAGGTGCCGCGCAGCGCCTTCTTCAGGTTCTCCCATGCGCTGGTGCGCGGAAAGAATGCCTGCGACACGTGGAAGCACAGCCCGTTGTAATCCGTATCGAGGAGCCACGCCGGGACGTTGTCGCCGGACTCATGATGCGCGTGCATCTCGATTGGATCGAACACGTCGAGCCCCGCCAGCTCGGCCTCGAACTGTGTTGCGCCATTGCTCGACGGCTTGATTCGGCGCAGCTTCACCTCGGGCAGGCCGCAGACGCTGAAAATCTGGCTCGAGCGCATCGTCTTGAGCAAGTCGCCCATCATCAGGTCGGGCGTCGCCTGCACATAGGTGGCCGCGATGCTCATCACCGCTTCACAGTTGTCGATCAGGTTGCGCGCATTGGGCTGGATCGCGAAGCCGACTACGTACAGATGCGCGTACCCCTTGCCACGCGCCTCGAACGCGGCCTCATGCACCAGCTTCTCGCTGACCGCGCCGTTCTCGGGCCCGAATACGAAAGCCACGCTCTTATCAGCGCCGTTGGCGACCATCGCTTCCGCCGAGAGCGCGAGCGTCTTGGCCGGCGGGCGGACGTTCTTTAGCGTGATTTTCTTGTTGCCGCCGACTTGCAGCACCGGCGACTTGCGCAGCACTTCGAGCATCCGATCGACGAACGAGCCGTGGTCTTGTTGGCTTTCAGTGGCACCGGCTTCAGCCGGTGAGGATTCATAATCAACCGGCGTAGGGATCGTCGCCTCGACGCAGAACGGACCGGTGACGCGCGTGATGCTGTTCGTGACCTCAGGCCGATCGACGAGCACTTCCTCTGCCGGAGGTTCGTCGTTCGCGATCGACTTGAGCGTGACGTGCGGCACGATGCCGCCGACTTCTTCGCCCTTGTTGTTTTGCTTGCGCTGATAGATGAAGCCGCCGGCAGGTCCGCGCGCTTCGTCGTTTAGCTGGTAATAGGGAAACGTTGCGGTGAGCAGGCGTTGGCGCGCGAGGGCGAGCGGAACGCGACTGGTGTCGATGGTTATCCAGCGCCGTCCCCACTGCTCCGCGGCATATGCGGTGGTTCCGCTGCCGCAGGTAGGATCGAGCACAAGGTCACCGGGATCGGTGGTCATAAGGACGCATCGTTCGATTACCTTCGGCGACGTCTGGACTACGTAGAGCTTCTGCGCGGCGAAACCTGAAATCGCCGTGTCATCCCAAACGTTGGAGATGGGGAATACGGGAAAATCGCCTAGAAATCTCACGTAGCTCAAGGTGTTGCCGACCACAATGAGTCTCTTAGCGCGAGCGAGACTCTCCAGCCCCTTTAGATCGGTCTTAAACGTCCCGCGTCCGGGAGTGAACCGCTTGCCATCGAACTCGAACTCTCTCACATCACCTTCTTGTGCGGGACGTTGGCTGGTGAGATTGTCCTGTCGAAATATCCTTGAACCTGTCGGTGCTTCGGCTTGTATCCGTTCGACGGACCCGAAATTGTTCCGGGTTCCATCGGGCAATTCGGCCCACGTGTATTGGGTCCCACCAACTTCGCCCGCTTCTTTTTTCAAGTGAAGCTGGCGGTACTTGACCCTCTCTCTATCCTTGCAATACCAGAGAAGGTAATCGCTCACTGCAGACAGCAAATTCCCAGATGCGCTGCTCGTTTTGGTGAAGGTAATCAAGCCGCAGTCGTTTTCAGAACCGAATACTTCGTCCATGAGCTCACGAACGTGGTGCAAATTCTCGTCGCTGATTTGCACAAACACGCTTCCGCTCGGCGATAGTAACTCACGCGCGAGCAGCAGCCGATCGCGCATATAGGTAAGGTAAGAGTGGAGTCCCAACTCCCACGTGTCGCGGTACGCCTTCACCATCTCGGGCTCGCGCGTCATGTCCTCGTCGTCGTTGTGAGTGACGTCGCGCTTGCGCACGAACGGCTGAAAGTTCGAGCCGAACTTCACCCCGTACGGCGGGTCGATGTAGATCATCTGGACCTGCCCGCCCAGCCCCTCGTAATGGAGCAGCGAATTCATCACCGCCAGCGAGTCGCCCAGGATCATCCGGTTGACCCACTTGTCGCGGTACTCGTAGGCCTTGAGCACCTGGTCGGTGATTGAACGGCCGGGATCGCCGAACAGGTCGAAGCCGAGCTGCGGATCGAGCTTGTGTCCCTTGAGCGTCTCGATGATGCCCTTGGTCGAAAGCCGCTCATGCACGAACAGCGGCAGCGTCGGCACGTCGAAGGAGAGCCGCTCCGCCTTGCCCGCCCAATTGAGGAACGGCCGCGACATCTGTTTGAGCCGCTCGGCGGCGTGCTTAGCATCGTCGAGTGATTTTGCTTCCAGGATTTCGCGAATCAGCGCCTCACCTGCCTCGCGCGATGAATTCTGCCCGTCCCATTCGAGCTCCGGCGAGATTGACGAATCGTAGCGATAAGTGGCCGGCGGCTTGCGCTTCTTGAATTGCGGCTGCGTGCCGACCTCCGGCCGCAGCGGACTGTCGGCTTCGGGATGCCGATAATTGGCCGCGTCGCGCGGCCCCTTGCTGTTGTTGCCCTTCTTCCTGCCGTTCGCCACCTGAAGACCTCTCTCCACGCTATGTGCTATCGCGAGTGTCGCACGAGGAGGCCGTGCGCTCTCCGCCATTGCTCGGCGCGCCGCATCAATGTATCCCTCGTCGCTTCCAGCTCTGCCGGCTCCATGAGGGGCAGGTACCAGAATCCGTCTCCGTTCTTCGACGCGGCAAACCTTGCTGGCCCGACCGCAACTAGTCCAGTGCCATCAACTCCCTCACCCTCGCCATATCGACCGATCCGACTCGACATCCTTGCCGAGATGCAGAATCGCATACGCCCAAGGCTGCCGGATTGATATAGCGCGTTGTTCGTTCTTGTAAGGCAAGTCAGGCTTTCCTCTTCGTGGTCGCAAAACGAGCGCTACGATCCGGCGGTGCGCGGATGGCGTCGATAACGCCCTGTTTAGTTACGACCAGCAAAATAGCACCATCGCCCGTCATCCCAAAATCCAGCCGAGTGTTTTTTGGCAGAGCGGCCGCGACTATCGCTGCCGGCGAGATAAAGGGACTCGTCGACCTTCTGAGGGTGGATTGGCTCGACAACTGCGAGGCCATCGTCGCGATGCAGTCTGCCGTCGCGGTAGTTATCCCCGCAGGGCTGCCCGAGACGTGCGGCAGGTCGCGATGTGAATTTGTTGCCGGAAACCTGGCTGTCTGGAAGACAAAGCCGAGCATTCTTTGCTGTCACCGATTAGGACGCCGTTGGTGATCGCCTAATCAACGAAAGCTGATCGCTGACATATTGATGCCAGCTCTTCGCGGCTGCCGAAGCGTGCAAGGCCTCTCTCAGCATCCACGCCAGCGCCGCCAATTGGCAGTGATCATTTTCAGTGAATACGTACGCCTTTTCTCTTTCGAGGAGCGCCTTAGTTAATAGAGGAAACGCGATGGCACCGAAGAGCAGGTGACGCCACGATTCCCATCGACGCAGTTTTCGCGATCGAATCCGTCCGTGAGCAAAATCGCCCCGCAGCCGGTAGAATTCGCGCACCCAGTCTCGAAGGATCGCGAGGTCGAAATAGAGTTGGGGCCTCTCCGGGACGATCGCTTCGACAAATCGCTTGGCTACTGCGTCGGCGTTCGGCGGCGCCCCGAGAATTCGCTCCAGCGCGGATGACATCAGCACCCATTCGAGGTGCTCACTCATACTCTCGTTGTCTGTGTTCGCCTGGTTGAAGCAATAGATTGCCTCCTGCCAGGCAGTCCAACGTTCAGAATCGGAACTGGTCACGACGATCTCACGAAAACTTGCAAGCGCGCGAAAGAAGCTCTCGTCGAGCGACGCTCGCGGAACCGCCGCAGCGTGCACAGGCACGTGAACTCGCATCGCGGGACCCGCGGCAGGCCCGAAAGGTGTGTTGTCTCGTCTCCGGAACATTGGCGCTCTGACGCCGGTCATCGAGTCGAATCGGCGCTCGTACAACAAGAAGCAGTCGGAGTTGCAATACGGCTCGGCGCGACCGAGAAACTCTCGGCCAGAAAGACCTGAAAGACACGCGATGTCGATATAGTCTCGAATCGTTGCAGCATCTGCAGGGTCCACCAAGTAGTCCAGCAGGATGTGGCTGCGCAGGCTCACGACGGCGAAATTCGCTACCGGCTGTCCGGTGATGCCGATGAAGTCCGAGAGAACAGACTTAACGAACCCTATCGTCTCATCGTCCAAATGAGCAGGTGGATGGCCGAGATCAATTGGAAGGAGGGTAACGCCTCCTGCGCTAAACGCGCGGTCCAACCGACACCATGGCAAAAAATGCAACGATCGCAGCAGGGCACCATCTCCGCTGGTATGCTATTTCTTCGAAATCGCCACGAACCTCGAACTTCCGGCAGACGCCGTTGTCTCGACATCTCGGATACACCTGGTGTTATCGCGTGGTCATCATGGAATCAAACTCGAGGTCGTCAAAATGACGCCGGCATGCGAGGCGCACCAGGTTTGCCGGCGCGGGCTCGCATCAATCCTTTGTTTGGCGGAATCATATGGGATCGGACGGTACGGGCTGGAATGCGTTCCTAGCCGTGCGCGAGTTGACGCAATTGCTCTTTCCACTCTGGCGACAGCTCGAAGCGACCGTCCATCAGCATCTGAAGACTAAGGCCAGCCGCAGCGCGCCCCTCGACCACAGCATCGACTATTCGGGGTGCGAGGAACGCCAGTTTGGTAAGCCGCTCGACGTAGCGCTTGGGGAGACCGTCGCGTCGGGCAACCTCGGCCAGTGAGCTAACTTGGCCCGCAGCCAATTCCTCAAACCATTGAGTGGCGCGAGCGATGGCCTTCAGCAGCGCCGGGTCTACCGTCCTCGGGGCATCTTCGCATCCCTCCAGAATCAACCGTGTCTCGACGCCGCGCCGCTTCATTCTGAGCGGCAGGAGCCTCGAGAGATGAATTGCGCTGGCGATCGGCACTTCGAGTTGGCCGACGGAGGGAACCGAGAGTTTGATTGAGACCCGGATGCCCTGCTCGAGGAGTTCCACCCGCTCGACCAGATCCGTCAGACAAGCTGCCACGTCAATCGAAGCTATCAGCCGTCGGCCATAATCCGCCGCTGCTTCCAGCATCGCACGCACGTCCGGAGACTCGATTCCAGACTTCTCCAGTGCCTCGAGCAGGCCGACTCGGTCGTCCAGAATGGCTCGCGCGGCAATTGCCACTGCCCGCTCGATCTCAGTCGCCGACAGTCTCCAGCCGCGTTGCGCATCCTTGGCAGAGCCTGTGATCAAGCCTTTCGATACGTAGTAGCGGTATCTCCGCGCGCCCTTCACAGTGTATTGCACGTAGAGCGGCTCACCAGTTTGCTCGAAGAGCTTTCCTGCGAGCGGGCTCGATCCTGCCCTGATCGGACGTTGGCTCCGCTGCGCGGCTTGCTCGCGCAACTGTTGCTGAACCCTTTCCCAGAGCTCGCGCTCGAGGATCGCGCCGTGCAGTCCCAGATGGCGTTCCCGCTTGTGGCGGATCTCGCCGATGTAGATCGGGTTGGCGAGCAGTTCGTAAAGGGCGCCGCGCGAGAAGGATCGTCCACCGGATTTATTGCCCTTCATCGAGACTCGAATCTTGGAGCTGACGCCGCGATGATCAAGATCCTGCTTGAGCAGCCGCACGCTGCCGAGTTCCAGATACCGCTCGTAGATCCGCTTCACGGTCGCCGCTTCCGCTCGATTGATTACGAGATGTCGATCGCGCACGTCATAACCGATCGGTACGGTGCCTCCCATCCACATACCCTTGCGCTTGGAGGCGGCAATTTTGTCCCGAATCCGCTCCCCCGTCACTTCCCGCTCGAACTGCGCGACCGAGAGCAGTACGTTCAGCGTCAAGCGTCCCATCGACGTAGTCGTGTTGAACTGCTGGGTGACGGATACGAAGGAGACGCCTTGGGCGTCGAACACCTCGACCATCTTCGCGAAGTCCGTGAGCGACCGCGTCAGCCGGTCGACCTTGTACACGACCACCACATCGATCTGCTTCTGGCGAATATCCTCCAGCAGATGCTGCAGTGCCGGCCGCTCCATGCTGCCGCCCGAGTAGCCGCCGTCGTCATAGGCAGTTGTGACGACCTGCCATCCCTCTCCGGCCTGGCTTTTTATGTATGCCTCACACGCCTCGCGCTGTGCGTGAAGCGAATTGAAATCCTGCTCCAGACCCTCTTCCGAGCTCTTGCGGGTGTAGATTGCGCAGCGCCGGATACGAGATTTAGCGGGCTCCATCAGTCGTCTCCTCATTCGTGCTCTTCAAGCCAAAGAACAGTGGTCCCGACCAGCGCGTGCCGGTTATCTTGCGGGCGACTTCGGAGAGCGATTTGTACGGCTTCTTCTGAAACATGATGGCCGATTCGAGTACCGTCACCTGATGCTGGACGCCGTGCCAATCGCGCAGCAGCACGGTTCCCGGCTTGAGCGTGCGCTCGGGCGCGACCCGGATGGGTCGTCGGGCGGAGGCATCCTCGGCGGCCTTGGTCAGGAGTCGGCGAGTGGCCAGCTTGAGACCGCCGTAGGCGTTCTCTTGCAGGCGATACGCGATCGCGCGAATCAGCAGGTCGAGGCCAATCTTTCGTGGCGTTTCGGTGCGGTATAACTCGCGCCACCTTGCTTGTAGCTGCTCGCGGCTCAGGGCCGTGAGACCGGCGATTTCGGCCGACAAATCTTCAGCGCTTTGGTTCTTCGGTTTCATAGTGCGCCCGTCCTCTCTCTCCAGGCGGTCACACCATTGCTCTTGCGGCGGCACGCAGCCAGTCATGCAAAACGGAGAATTATTGGAGTCAAAGGTCGTCGTTCGCTTGCAGCATACGCGCAGTAAAAATAGACCTGGCAGCTGCACTCATAGCCAGGCCAATTGCGAAACGAATCGGCCAATGACACTATGAGCCGTCCGCCTTATACGAAAACCATGAGCCTTTGAAGGAGAGAACGATGGACGTCGACCAGATTCTTGCGGAGTTGAAGATGGAAAGGGGCCGCCTTGAACGAGCTATCGCGGCTTTGGAAGGAGCAGTCGGCCGTGGAGCACCGATCGCGAAAGGCCCTGCCGCTGCGGCGATCACCAGTTCCACTAAAAAGCGCGGGGGAATCACCGCAGCGGGCCGGCGACGTCTATCCGAGGCCATGAAAGCTCGATGGGCAGCCCAGAGGTCAAAACCCGCGAGCGGTTCGCGAGCTACTTCGGCGGCGACTAAACGTGGGTCGAAGCGCGGTATGACCGCCGCGGCCAGGAAGCGCATATCTGAAGCAATGAAGAAGCGCTGGGCCGACAAGAGGAAAGCCTCTTCGCGAAAAGCCGTCGGAGACTCGGCAAGCACTGAATGAGGCCCGTCTCTTCGTATTTTGATATTCCTGCTGCCTACCGTTAGCTCGCATCTGCATCGGACCTAACCAAAAGGTCGGGGAACCGCGCGAGCTCCGGCTTTGAGGTGAGCCCTTCGATCCGCAGATCGATCTCGCCCATCTCGAAGCCGGTCGCCTCGAGATTGAAGTCCAGGTCCAGCACCGACAGCTCTTTCAGCTGTTCGGCTAGTAGCTGATCATCCCACACCGAATTCTCGGTCAGTCGGTTATCAGCGATCATAAACGCCCTCGCTTGAGCCTCGCTCAAATGCTCCAGGCTTATGGTAGGCACCTCACTCCATCCCATCAGCTTGCAAGCCAGGACGCGGCCGTGCCCGGCGATGACCTTTCTGTTCCCGTCGATCAGAACCGGCACGTTGAAGCCGAAAGCCTCGATGCTGCGCGCTATCTGACGGACTTGCTTGGGACTGTGTGCGCGAGGATTTCTGGGGTCGAGTTGCAGAGCCGTGATCGGCTGATAGACGATGCTGATTCGATCGGCAGTTTGGTCCGTAACTAGCGGTCTAAGCTCTCTGCGCGGGTCAGTCCTCATCATCCACCCCTCCAAAACGAAAATCGCCCGAACAGGTCCGCATCTTATACTCACGCTACCGGTCCGGGCGAAAAAGCTACAAAGCAATCATCAGCTCAATTCAAGTAGCAATCAATATGGTAACGAGCCGATAGTGACGATTTACACACAGCCCCCCGTGCACTTACCAACAAAGTCCCGTAATCGATAAATTGCCGTTCGCAGATGCAACCGATTCCATCGAAATGGCTTACAGGTATCAACTGAGCCCGACCGCCCTCGGACGGAACGCATATCTTTACATGGGCTGTGTGTATAGACTTTCAACACCACTCCCGTGATTTAAGTTCGCGACAGCTTGTTTTGGGCGCGTTGGAGATATTGCTTTGAGAGGGTCAACCTTTGGCGCAATTCTGATCGGGTTCCTCGCGCTCGACGGTTGTTTTCAATGGACCGAGGATCCGAATGGCTCCCTTAGATCGGTCGGTGTACCTGGAATGTCAATTTGGGAATCCAATAAACCGGCCGCTCCCATCACGCCAGCGGACCTGGGAATGAGTCGAGGAAGCAGCCAAGATCACTGGACTGGTTTTGGTCCGGCCGCCAACTCCGCCCTCGCGCGCGTACCGATACCAGTTTTTACCAGTTCGGCCAGAATCATTGTCTGGATGACCTCAAAAAATTGCTCGCTCAACGCGCGCAGAATAACGACTTCGGGCCGGAGCCGTACTGCAGTACTTCGGGCAGCCCGGCACGCTTTATCGCGAGGTGTTGTCTGAAACCGATCGCGAGCACCTGGTCACGAACATTGTTGGGCATCTGAAGGACGGCGTGAAGTCCGACATGCTGCAGCGCGCAATCCAGTACTGGACCAATATCGATGCGGGTCTCGGCGCGCGAATCCGCACCACCCTCGAAGGCGGCCGCGCCAATGGCGCCACTGAGAAGAGCAGCGAGGTAACCAAGTAGAGAACCATCGCGAATTGAGCGCGGATAATTCGCGCGCATCGATCCTACTCGATCGAGTAGTCGCTTCAGGCAGTCTTCCGTAGCGCATCGACGATGTTTCGCCGCGCGGAGGAGCGCGCCGGTACTACGGCGCTGAGAATTCCGATCAGCGCCGAAATGACGAGCGTTTCAATCACCACCGGCGCGGGAATCTGCACTATCGTGAGTCCACCCATCGAGAGGCACTGCCGACAAGAACAGCTTCAGCACCAGGCACGCGGCGCCGCATCCGAGAATGCCGCCCAGCAATCCGATCAGCAGCGATTTGCACAGCAGCAGGGAAAGTATCGTGCGCGGGGTGATACCGATCGAGCGCATCACTCGATCCTGATCTCTCACCGCCATCGCGAGCTTCAGTTTAGCCCGTCACTCCTCGAGGCGGCCCTGTAGGCGCAGGTTAGCTCGCACCTTGGGTAGGCTTGCGAAACGATCGCTCAATCGCGATAGTTTGCCGGTCTTGAAGCTTTGAGTTCCACTACGAGTTGATGTTTGACAGATTCGGCTACAATCGGGGTTTTTTATGAACGATGACTCCACTCAGTTGCGCGAAGCTTACGTTCCTCAACCCGCCACCGCGATCGCATCTCATCTTGTGCGCCCTGAGATGGCCGACGAATACATTGAGGCACAAACTGCGATCACGGAAGCGGCGCGGATGAGTCCGGGCTTCGTCGGCACGGAAGTACTTTCTCCGATTCCCGATCTGCAAGGGGAATGGGTGGCGATTTTCCGCCTCGAGTCCAACCTGGCGATGAAGCGATGGCTGGAAAGTCCGGAGCGCGCGCGACTCGCCGCGCGAATCGAGGCTTGTTTGTCGGAGCCTTCGCATATGTTGCTGCTTGCCAGCGACGACAACGCCGAGCCACCAGTGGCGGTTGTTTTTACCCATCGCGTCGCCAAGGACAAGGAGGAGGCCTATCTTGCGTGGCGGCGCAAGGTGATCGCGGCGCAGGCGCATTACCCCGGCTATCTAGCGACCGAATTTTTCCGGCCCCATGGCATCCAGAACGAGTGGGTGGACATTGTTCGCTACGACAACGTGGATGATCTCAATCATTGGATGGAATCGAAAGAGCGGGAAGCGCTGCTCAAAGAACTCGATCCGATCGTCGAGAGTATGCACGCGCATCGGGTAACCGGGCTTGAAGGATGGTTCGCACTCAATCGGGGGGCCGCCGCGACCGTCAGAGTACCGCCCTCGTGGAAGCAGATGCTGTCGGTGTTGTTCGCTTTGTATCCCACGGTGATGGTGCTGAATTTTCTGACTCCGCTTTGGCATACGCTGCCGTTCCCGCAACAGATGCTGATTGGAAATATTCTCTCGTGCGCATTGCTGACCTACCTGGTGATGCCCAGGGTGAGCCAATTTCTCAATTTCTGGCTTACTGCGCCGGTTCGAGATTGGAAGAACGAGGCGCTGGGAGTTGGCGCTGTACTGGCCGGCCTCGCGTTGTTCGTTTTCATATTTCAGTCGATATGACCAACTTCTGAATCTGGCGACGCCCGCAGCTTTCCTGCGGCGCTTGCTTGAAGAGTCTGTTGCTTCTGCTGTATGAAAGCGCATGCGAGCAACTAAAATTAGTCATGTTGTCACATTCGCCACGTTACTGATCGTCAGCTTCGCGAGCGGCGTCCGCGCTGCCGATCAGAACCTTCCTGATTATATGGATGTGATCGTTGGCAACGGCGAGGCAGCGACCAAGGAGCGCGTCGCCGAGCAGAATGTGCTCGCGCTCGACCTCGCGATGTTCGGCCTTTACGACGATGCGCAGGTGAAGTTTCAGAAAAATTTTCTCGCGCAACATCCCGTGATCATGGCGCTCTTCAGCAATCAGGGCGGAAAACTCATCCTGTACAGGCCGGGCAAACCAATTTTGGAGGCTCCACAGGTCCCAATTCGCTATCAGCTTTATAAATCCGTGGGACATGCGGCCCTGGCGACTTTCGAGCTTGCCGGTTCTCATCTCGGCACTGTCTCCGACGGCTCGTGGATGGGCCCGATGCGCGCCTTCCGCGCCTCGAGTCAGACCGCGCTCGAAAGCCTTGACGCGCTCGATCTGAAAGCCGACGCACGCGAGAACCAGCGCAAAATCCTGAGCGGCAATCTCAAGTTCATGGACGCGTGCCTCAGCAAGGGCAAGTACACTTTCGCCGACATCCAGCAATACGCCCAGGAAGTGAAACCCTTCCTCGCGGAAAATGTCTGGCTCGGCGCGAGCACGCAGGTCGAGCATTGGATGAAGGTCATCAAGGATTGGAAGGAGATGCTGGGTGCCGATTGGGAGAAGACCTACGGCGTCAGCAACACACTTTACGTGGCGCGCCAGAACAACGTCCTGTTCAGCACGCTAGCCCAATTCTTCGGCAAGGAGGCGATGAACAAGCGCCTCTTTCTGTTCGAGACGTCGGAGTTCGTCACCACTCCCGCTCAAATGCTCGACGTGCTGATTCGGACCGTCGCTGATCGCTCGGTCGGGATGGTCTTTTTCGGCAACTACTACCTGATGGACTACGAATTGATGGGCGGCGACGGCCGCAAAACGATCGAGGACGAGGACAAGAAGTACGGAATTCCAGTCTTCCTGCCGCCCGCGGTGCCGTTCCATTCCACCGAATGGCCGTTCAGGATCGATCCGAGCCAGGGTGAAGGTCCCGCGACGATCCAGGAGATTAAGTAGCCGCCGAGCCTAGAACAAGACCATGAGTTGCGCCGTTATCGCGACGGCACCCTGGGTGTTCCGACTTTCGCCGGGATTGGGGATGTAGCTGATTACGGGCTCGAGGAAAGTGGTGCCTATCAGATGCATCTGGTAGTACGCCTGCAGGATGGCCTCATTGCTCCGGAAGCTGTATCGCCGATTGAGCCACGACCAGGCGAGTCCGGCGCCGATCGAATCAGCCGGTCGATCGGGAATCAGGCCGAACCCGGTGAACCCAGCGCCGAAATATTCGTTTGCGATCATGGTGCGCGAGTCGTTGATGCCGAACTGAAAGAAGCCTGAAATACCGCTGTTGTCGACGTTTTCGTGACGTCTCCAGAGGCGCTGAGAGCCGAAAGTATAAAATCCTTCGGCGCCATTCTGACTCGTTCCCGGGCCGAGCAGCTCGCCCGTTTGGGCCCATCCGCCCGCGCCCAAAACTCCGATCAATTTGTGCGCGCCGAGCTTCCACGCGTAGCCGGCCTCGCCGATCGTGAAATAGTGTCCATCGAAGACTGGGTCCTCGCGCAGCCCGGTCTGTACGCCGGTCGCTAGAGCTCCATCGTAGAACGCGTAGGTAAGATAGAAATTTTTGGTCGGCGCAAAATTCGCGGTTATTCCGTATGCGGAATTGTAGTATCCCGGCGACGCACCAATCAGCGTGGGGTTCTTGAATATCGGCGTGTAGATGAGTCCCGTGACCGAGGGAATTTTGAGGCTGGCGTCGGCGGTCGGAACAGCTCGTGAGACGTTGTTGAAGTCGTAGGTCGGCACCGTCTTGCCGACTCGGATAACGAACTTGTCGGCGAACAGGCTTTGCCGCCACCAGAGTTCGTACAGTTCGGTGCGAACGAACGGCTTTGGACCCGACAGACCGTCGTAAGCGGTAACGACGCCGGCCTTGCCATTGTCGTTCTCGCCATTGAACTGCAGCAATTCCGCATCGAGCGAGCCCCCCGGAAGACCAATCAGCTTCTCCGCGTCCACGTTCAGGTTGAGCAGCAGCACGCCGTTGAAGCTCCAGGTCCGCGGCTTCACTCCGCCGGTGAATAGATAGTTGGCGTTGCCAATCCACAAGCCGCCGACGCTGACTCCGGGGATGCGGTCGAGTCCAATCAGATGGCCCAGCAAACCGGTCCCGGGAATTATGTTGGAGGCGCCGGGGTTTGCGCTGATCGGCTGCGCATCACTCGAGAGTGCTTTGACCACCGACGGCGACGGTGTGCTCGATGGCGACGCGCTTGGGTCGGCGGTGGAACTCGACGACGCGACAGCCTGCGGGACAGCATCTTCTCCGGACGCGTCACGCGGCAGAGACAACAGGAAGCCGATCGCGCACAGGATCCCAGCCCCGGCGAAAACGCGCCGCCCGAGAGAGCGCGTCATCTGAGCATCATGCTCATTTTGATTCGATGCTCTCGAAAATGCGCCGGAAAATCCGGTCGGGCGTCAGCGACGAATCGTGGAAGCGGATGCCGGTGGCATCAGTCAGCGCATTGGCGAGAGCCGGCGCGATCGGATAGATCGGCGCCTCGCTCATCGACTTTGCCCCGAGCGGACCGAACGCGTCGTGAGTGTCGGCGAAATAGATCTCGGTACGCTCGAGGACGTCGGCATACGCCGGAATGCGGTAGTTGCGGAAACTCGGATTGATCATGCGTCCGGTGTCATCGAACACCATCTTTTCTTGAAGCGTCCAGCCGAGTCCTTGTGCGATTGCGCCTTCTATCTGCGCTCGACACTGCATCGGATTGATGATTACTCCGCCGTCGGCTCCGTGAACGCTCTGCAGGATCACGATTTCACCCGAGATGCGATTGACCGCGATGCGAAAACCCTGCACCTGGAACGTGACGCTGCGCGGAGTTCCGTAAGCCTTGCGGACCACCTCCAGCGGACGTTCAGCCTTGCGCGAGGCCGCGAAGAAATCCGCCAGCGGAACGCGCGTGCCGCTGTAGAAGACGGCGTCGTGCTCGATACGGCAGGCGTCGCGGCCGACGGAATAGTTTTTCGACGCGAACGTCAGCATCCTGTCGCGCAACGCTTCAGCCGCGAGCCGGACCGCGTTTCCGGCAACCACCGTGCCCGCGCTGGCGAATGCTCCCGTGTCATAGCCGGTGCTATCCGTGTCGGATTGCACGACTCGCACGCGCGAGGCCGTACTGTTCAGCACGCTCGACACGATTTGTTGATGGACCGTCGTCGTGCCGTTGCCGAACTCCGCCGTGCCGATCGCCAAATGATATTTGCCGTCTTCGCCAAGGCCGAGCCGCGCCTCGGAACGATGCTCCGTCGGCGGCACCGAGCCATGCATCGAGATCGCCATGCCCTTGCCTTCGAGCCAGTTGGCGCCCTCTGGACGCTTGACGTCGTTGCCGCGCGTCATCGCGGCCTGGACCAGGTCGATGCACTGGTCGAGGCCGTAGCTGCCGAACTCGGTGTCGGTGGCGTCGGTGCTCTCGGCGATCATCTGATCATCCGGCCCGACCACGTTGCGGCGCCGCAACTCGTACGGGTCCATCTTCAAGCTGCGCGCCACCTCGTCCATCGCGCACTCGACGGCGAAAATCGTCTGCGTCATTCCGTAGCCGCGAATTGCGCCGGCCGGCACCATGTTGGTGTAAACGGTATAGCCGTCGACTTTCTTGTTGGCGCATCGATAGACCGCGACCGCCTCGCCGCACGCGGCGTACAAAGTTTCGCCACCGTGATTGCCGTAGGCGCCGGTGTTGGAAACGACGCGCACCTCCATCGCCGTCAGAGTGCCGTCGCGCTTTGCGCCGACTTTCATTTTGACGCTCATCGGATGGCGCGTGGTCGCGGCGATAAATTCCTCTTCGCGGGTGAATTCAAGCATGACCGGACGACCGGTCTTCAAAGTGGCAAATGCGCAGATGTCTTCGGTCAGCACTTCCTGCTTCCCGCCGAAGCCGCCTCCTACCCGCTCGCAAAAGACGCGAACGGTGTCGGGCATAAGGTTGAAAAGGTAGCAGAGCTTTTGCTTGGTGATGTGCGGAGTTTGGCTGCTGGTGCGGACGTTGAGCCGATCCTTCTCGAGCCACGTGATCGAGCAATGCGTTTCGAGATGCGCGTGCTGCACGCGATGCGTGGTGTAGGTGGCCTCGTGGACTACGTCCGCCGCCGTGAATCCTTCCGCGACGTCGCCAACGTTGCCGTGAATTTCTAGCAGAATATTTTGCCCGGGCCGCCGGATGCGCGACTCCGCGCCTTGGTCGTGAATGACGGGGGCGCCCTTGCTCATCGCTTCTTCAGGATCGAAGACCGCCGGCAATAGCTCGTAATCAATCTCGATCTTGCGGCATCCCTCTTCCGCCGCGCCCTCGGTTTCCGCGACGACTGCCGCCACGCGCTGGCCCACGAAACGCACCACGTTGTCGAGCAGGTACGTGTCGTTTGGATCGACGTGATAGTCGTCGTGCGTGGCAGACGTGTATAGAAGCCGTGGCACGTCCTCCCACGTGTAAACTCCGCGAACGCCCGCAACGGCGAGGGCGGCTTCCTTGCGAATCGCCTTGATGCGCGCGTGAGCATGCGGCGATCTCAGTAGTTTCAGATGCAGCATGCCTTCCATCGCGGTGTCGAGGGTGTAGCGAACCTTGCCGGTGACGATCGCCTCCGCCGCCGGCGCCAGCAATCCCGCACCGCAAGACTTGCCGGGCTGATCCTCATCGACAGATTTGACGCCGTGGATTGCGTTTTCGATCGAGTGATAGCCGGTGCATCGACACAGATTGCCCTTGAGGTGGCGCGGCAGGTCCTTGATGCTTTCTTCGTTCAAACTCGCGGCCGTCATGATCATCCCGGCCGTGCAGAAACCGCACTGGAAACCTGCCGCCTGCATGAATGCGTTCTGCATTGGGTGCAGTTCGCCATTCTGCGCGAGCCCTTCGATAGTGGTGACCTTGTGGCCGTCGGCGCGAAAGGCGGGAATCAGGCAGCTATGAACCGGGACGCCGTCGAGCCATACGGTGCAGGCGCCGCAGTCGCCGGCGTCGCAACCTTTTTTGACCCCGAACCAGCCCATGTCGCGCAGAAAAGTTCGCAGGCATTGTCCGGGCCGCGGCTCTTCCGAAAAAGTTTTTCCGTTGACGAGGTAACTCACGGCTGCACCTTGCCCGATAGATCGCGCTGAATCTCTTCGGCGAAATGAAATGTCATGTGCTTGCGATAGTCCGGCGTGCCATGAACGTCGTCGAAGAATTTCGGAATTTCATGCTCGAGGCGGGCGCGCAGATCGTCGGCGCCGGGAAGTTTCGAAAACTTGAGCCGATGCGGCCGTTCGGTCGAAGCAGAAATCGTCAGCATGAAGACTCCGTCCTGCGGATCCAGCGTGCCGACCAGCAGCGCGGTCGATCGCCCGAGGTGCGTGAGAGCTACTCGGCGAAAGCAGAATCGCTTTCGCAGGGCGGCGGCCGGCAACTCGATACTTCTGAGCAAGTCGCCCGGCTGCAGCACATTCATATGATTGCCGGTGACGAACGCTTCGACCGCCACGCGTCGCTCGACGCCATCGCGATTCATGATTCTGCAGGTACCTTCGAGCGCTACCGTCAGCGAAATCATCGGACCCGCCGGCAACGACATGCAGACATTACCGCCGACGGTCGCCGTGTTCCAGATTTTGAACGACGAAAGGAACGCGCGGCAGCACTCGCCAATCAACGGCGCCGCAGTCCAATCCGCCGGCGCCGTCAGGGCGTAGAGCTTGGCAATCTGGCAGGTCGCGGCAATCTCGAGGCCTTGCCCGCTGACAGTCAGTGGCTCCCAGCCAAGCCCCTGAAGATCAATCAGGCGGCGCAATTGTGGTTGCGGCTCGGAGAACAGCCAGGTACCTCCGGCAAGCCACGCGTCCCCATCGCGCCAATCGATCTTTCCGTCGTGCTCATTCGGACGCGCAATCTCTCCGATGGTATTTAAATCCACGCAATTTTCTCTTTGTTGGCAGTATTGAGAGCAACTTTC
>NZ_JAUSKL010000054.1 GCF_030646925.1 Candidatus Binatus sp.
TCAATCGATTCGACGTGCAGGCTCTGCGCTTCCCACAACGTCCGGAAGCGGCTCTCCCGATTGGCGATTAGCGACGCCCAATCGCCCGATTCAACTATCGTTCCGTTCTCGACCACGTAGATCAGATCGGCCGCGCGCACCGTCGCCAGGCGATGCGCTATCAGCACTACCGTCAGTTCGCCGCGCCGCCGCGCGATCGCGTTCAGCACGGTCCGCTCGTTCTCGGAATCGAGATTGTTGGTCGCCTCGTCGAGGATCAGCAGCGCCGGATCGCGCAGAAACGCGCGCGCCAACGCGAGGCGCTGACGCTCGCCGTGAGAAAGCATCACGCCGCGATCGCCGATGATCGTGTCGAGTCCCCGCGCGAGTCCCGCGACCATGCTCGCGGCAGCCGCGTCCTCGAGCGCCTTCCACAGTTCAACTTCGCGCGCGCCGGCGCTGGCCCACGCCAGATTCTCGCGGATGCTGGCATGGAAGAGAAAAGTATCCGACGCGACGTAACCGACCTGATCGCTCCATCCGCGGAGATCGCTCTGGCCGATCGGCCGGCCGTCGAGCAGCACTGAGCCCGAATCCGGCGCGATCAATCCCGTCAGGATATCCGCGATCGTGCTTTTGCCGGCGCCCGACGGACCGACTAGCGCGACGATCCTGCCCGCCGGAATCGCGATGCTCACCTCGCGCAAGACGTTCGGCCCGCTCTCCGCGTAGCGGAATGATACGTTCGTGGTGGCAAGCTGATGCTCAAGTTTGAGTCGATGGTGCGGACGCGATCCAGCCTCCGCTGACGACGCGCAGCGCCGCTCGATTCCGATCACGTTCGCGAACGACGGAACCGAATTCACGAAGGCCCGGTAGTTGTGCTGCGCGGACATTATTCGCGGCATCAATCGCGCAAACAGCACCAGCAGGATCAGGATCGCCGCGGGCGGGGTCTGGAGCATCCGAATCGATCCAAACAGCACGATCGCCAGGATTACGACCGACCCCAGCTCGAACGCGGTTGCCGCGCCGGCCTGTTCGCGCGCGCTTTCGACGTTGGCCCGCGCCACCTCCGCGCTCAGCGTCGAGAAGATCTCACAGTTGCGCGCTTCGAGGCCGTAGGTTTTGGTCGCTTTCAGGTTTTGCAGATGCTCGATCGCGGCGCCGTAGAGCCGCTGCGTCATCGACGAGATTTCTTCCCCCCGCTCGTGCACGGCTTGCGCGCGGCGGCGGAGTACGATCGCCAGGATCACGCCGCATCCGAGCACCACCATCGTCATGCCCGCCGACAGCGCGAACGCGACCGCCACGTACAGCACGCCGATCACCAGGTCGCCCGCCAGCATCAGCATCGCGTACGCGCCGTAGCCGATTCGATCGATCTCGGCAGTCAGCGCGTGCGTCAAATCCGAGCCGCGCGCGCGGCAGATCGTAAGCCAGCTAGCATTCGCGATCGCGCGGTAGAGCCGGGTCCGCAGGTGATGCTCGAGTTCCTGGTCCACCTCGTAGATCTCGACGCTCTGCCGCTTGCCGAAGAGCGCGCGCACGCCGACCAGCACCACGAAGATGCTGAGCAGCAGCGCCAGCGACGGCTCAAGTCCGAGCGCCCGCAATCCACTGGAAACGATTCGGGCATAGCGGCCCGCCACGCCCTGATGCGCCAAATCGAGGCCCGCTATTTCCAGCGTCGGCAAGAGAAGCGCCAGGCCGACGCCTTCGGTCAGCGAAAACGCGACCATCATCGCGACCGCGCGCGCCACCCGCCAGCGCGAGACCGCGATGATCGTCGCCGCAAAATTCCTTGTGTCCGAGCGCATCAGGCCGCCGTAAATGGCGTCAGGCGAGATTATGAGATCGTGCGCCGCCGCGCCATGCGAGCGTTCGTTCTTGAGCGCCCGCCGACGCTTTGGTACCGTCGTGTGGCCTGCCGGAGCGGTGGTTCAACACGATGCCGACCGATTTCACCATAGTCGTCTCGAAGTATCAGGTCTCGCGCGATCTTGCCGAAGAGGCGGTCATCCTCAACACCCGGAGCGGCATCTACTATGGACTCGATTCGGTCGGCGCGCGGGTGTGGAACCTGATGCGCCAGCCGCGCAAGTTCTCCGAAATCTGCCAGTTCATCACCGCTGAGTACGACGTCGCGCCGGCGTCCTGCGCCCGCGACCTCCGCGAATTGCTGGACAATCTGCACGCTTACGGATTGATCGAGATTGACCCGTGAATCGCGCCGCGAGCCCCGCGTGAAGCCGGATTGGACCGCGGATTCCGCGCCCTCGGCGCTTCCCGTATCGCTGGACGATCGCGCTTGGCCGTCGGCGACCGGAGCTTTCTATCACTATGCGATTTACGGCATCACGCTTCGAAGCCAGATTCAGTTTTCCTTCGAGCAAGCATCCCCGCTGCGGAAGCCTGATATCGATCTCCGCGTCGCGCCGCCGGGTTTTTTTCGCAAGGCGACCGCAGGCGCTATCCTGAAGCAGACGCCGTCAGGATGGTACCGCTATGCCGAGATGCCCGATCGTCGCTCCTACCTGCTCTGGGAGGGCCTGTTCGAATTTCTGATCGAGGCCGACGGCCGCCGCGTATGGTGCGGATGGCTCGGTTCCACGTCGCTCGAGTCGCTGCAAGTTTACCTGCTTGGCCATGCTCTTTCGTTTGCATTGGTGAAACAGGGCTTCGAGCCACTTCACGCGACCGCGGTGGTGATCGAGGGCGAGGCGGTTGCCTTCCTCGGCGATAGCGGATTCGGCAAGTCCACGCTGGCGGCGGCGTTTCTCGACGCCGGTCATCGCCTGCTGACCGACGATCTGCTTTTGTCGCGTCCGACGGCGGCTGGCTACGATGCATTCCCCGGTCCGCCGCGGGTCAAGCTGTTCCCCAAAGTCGCGCGGCGCTTCCTGCACAGCGCGGCGTCGGCGGTCCCGATGAATGAAGAAACCGAGAAGCTGGTATTGCCGGTCGGCGCAGACCGCCATCATCGAGCGGCTGCGCCGCTCAGGACGATCTATGTACTCGCCGCGCCGCGCGAGGTCTTTCGCAAGCAAAGCATCCGGCTGACGCGGCTCTCGCAGCGCGAGGCGTTCGTCGAGTTGATTCGCAACACCTTCAATTACCTGATCACCGATTCCGCGCGCCTCCAGCGCCAATATGCCGAGTCGCTCGCGCTCGTCTCGCGGGTGCCGGTGAAGCGGATTTCCTACCCGAGGGTGCTCGCGACGCTGCCCGAGGTGCGCGACACCATCGTCGCCGACCTTGCTTCCGAATCCCCATCGGCGACCGTGGATTGTTGAGCTAGACGGCGTACTTCGCGGAAAGATCGGCGACGCGCGCGAGTGCGCTTTGCCAATCGCCGAATCGGCGCGGGAAGGCGGAGGCGAGTTCGCGCGCGATTTCGCCCAGGGTTTGCGATTGGCCCATCCGCTCGAGGATGAACTTGTCCACCCTCGCGTCGTCGCTCAGTTGTGCGACGAAGGATTGCCCGCGCTTGCGCAATTGCGCCGGTGAGACGATCGCTCCGGCAAGGCTGGATTGCCGATACTCCGCCTTCGCCGAACCATCGCCCGCGATGATCGTCGTGTCCCAGCGCCAGACGTAATCCTCGCGGACGACGTCCGCAGACAGTTTCAGCTCGACAATGTCGCCGGCTTGCAGCGAGACCGCCTCCGCAAACGGGAAAAATTGCTGCCCATAGATGTGGCGCTCCGACGCCGGCGAATTAGAAAACCCAAAACCTTCGCCGCTCTCGCTATCGAACCAGACCGCCACGCCGTGGACGGTACCAGGGTTCGTGACCGTCCAGCGGAGACGGCCCGACGCGTTCGGCGTATCGATCGTGCCGTAATCCAGCTTGATCCAGCGCTGCGGCTCGGCAACATAGCTGGATGTCGTGAGGCGGACCTTGCCGTAGGTGTTCAGCACGTACTTGCTGATCGGGCTCAAATCCACGCCGTAGGGATTATCCAGCCAAGGCGCGATAGATTCCTCATACGATTTCGGCGCGTTGACGAGCGCGGCCCAGATCGTGTCGGAAGCCGGAATCATCCTGCCGCCGGGCGCCAGCAAGCGCTCGCGGGCATCGATCAGCGCGCCGACGCTGCCCTGGAAAAGCGGCGAAATTCCGCGGATGTCGCCCACGATCACGTCCACCTTCTCAGGTAGATCGATTTTCGTCGAGACGCCCTGGATGAACTCGATTCGATCGGCAAAGCCGTTGATCCGGGCGACCTCTCGCGCCACCTCGATCACGTCTGACGGCTCGACTGCGTACACTTTGCGCGCGCCGAATTTGCACGCGAGCAGCGCGAACATGCCGGTGCCGGTGCCGATATCCAGCACTGCCGAGGACGGCCGTATGATCGCCTCCAGCGCCTTCGCGTAAGAGTCGGTGCGCCCGCGATCCGAGATCATGCTGCCGTATCCCGGCAGGCTATACATGCCGAACTTCCATTTGCTCGATCCTTTGCGCTGCGATTTCCGGTTAATCTTGCCCGTCAGGGCAACGATGCTGCAACCGCCGCCGGCTCATCCTTGAGCGCGATTGCCGCCTTTGGTAGCGTCGTGCATCGCATCGATCATCTCCCAGCGTGCTCGACTTGACCCCGCTGCCGAGGCGCTCCGGAGAGCCGACCAAATGAACAAACTTCGCCGCTTCGTCTCGATGCCGCTCGCGGACCAGTTCCTGCTGCTCGAGGCCTTCTGTTCCGTCGCCGCGAATCGAGTGCGGCTCTCGATTTCCCCGGCGCGAGCAATCCGCGAACGGCGATCGTCGCCGCGCGTCCGCCCCCGGCTCGCGACCTATCAGCTTGATCGAATCGCCGGAGCGGTGCGAATCGCGGGGCGCTACGTCCCCGCCGCGACCTGCCTCACCCAGGCGCTCGCGCTGCAGGCCCTGCTGACTCGCCACGGACATGCTTCGTCGCTGCATATCGGCGTGGATAAAGGTCCCGGCCGTCCCTTCGGCGCCCATGCGTGGGTTCGATGCGGCGACCGCGTCATGATCGGCGGCGACGATAGCGAGCGTTATGCGCCTTTGCTGATTCGGGAAGAGAGGCCCTAGCGCATGCCGAATTTCCCTGAACGCCTGATGATCGCGCCCGACGTCCTGATTCGCGAGATCGGCGGCGAGTCGGTAATCCTCGATCTCAAGTCGCAGCGCTACCTCGGTCTCGACGAAGTCGGCACCCGGATGTGGCACGCGCTGCTCGAGTCGGACTCGGTGCAGGCCGCTTATGACGCGCTGCTGGCCGAGTACGAGGTCGAGCCGAATCAGCTCGAACAGGATATCCGCGAGTTCGTCGATCGATTGCTCGAAAATAATCTCGTCTCGATCGCGGGCGCCGTCAAATGAGCGGTATCGTCGGGGTTGTTCACCAGGGTGGCGAGCCGGTCGATAGGCATCTGGTCGAAAGACTGACCGAGAGTCTCGATTTTCGCGGTCCCGACGCCCGCAATGTCTGGATCGGCGGCAATGCCGGCTTCGGTCACACTCTGCTCCGAACGACCCGCGAATCCGAGCGCGAGCATCAGCCGCTGACGCTCGATGGCGCGGTCTTTATCGTCGCCGACGCCCGCATCGATGCGCGCGCCGAGCTAATCGCGGATCTCCGCGCCCGCGGACAGGACGCCGCCTCCGATGCGCCCGACGTCGAACTTATCTTGCGCGCGTATCAGGCCTGGGGCGAGGATTGCGCCGAGCATCTGCTCGGCGATTTCGCCTTTGCGATCTGGGACGCGCCGCGCCGCCGCCTTTTCTGCGCGCGCGATCACCTCGGGATCAAGCCGTTCTTCTATTTTCTGTCGAGCCGGATTTTTCTATTCGGCAACACGCTGGATTGCCTGCGGATGCATCCGGCGGTGTCGAACCGGCTGAACGATCTCGCGATCGCGGACTTTCTGCTGTTCGAGATGAACCAGGATCCCGCGACCAGCACCTTCGCCGATATTCAGCGCCTGCCGCCGGCGCACGCCGCGTCCGTATCGATCGACGGCCTCCGGATGCGCCGCTACTGGACGATGCCGATCGACGAGCCGCTCTATTACCCGAGGAACTCCGACTACGTCGAGCGCTTCAGCGAGTTGCTGACCGACGCGGTCCGCGACCGCATCCGCACGCCGTGGGTCGGCGTGTTCATGTCGGGCGGGATCGATTCGCCGACGCTGGCCGCGACCGCGTGCCGGCTCTTCGGCGGCGAGGCATCGCGCAGCGTCGCGTCCTTCACCAGCGTGTACGACCGCCTGATCCCCGACGACGAGCGCTATTATGCCGGCCTGGTCGCGGCGCGGCTCGGCATCCCGATCCACTTCCGCGCGCTGGACGACCTGATGATCGACCCCGGCTGGCAAAGCGCGGCGCTGAGCACGCCCGAGCCGGTCGCATATCCGCTCGCACGCGCCGAGGAGCTTAAGTACTTCCGCGATCTGTCAGGGCATGGCCGGGTGTTCTTCTATGGCGAAGGGCCAGACAACGCGCTCAACTACGAATGGCGCGCGTATCTTACATACCTTGCGCGGCGGGGCCGATGGCCGCGGCTGGTGCGCGATGTGCTCGCGCACATGATCGCGCATCGCCGGGTCCCGCTGGTCTCGACGCTACTTCGCACCGCGGGCCGGCGCGCGCACGTGCCGTTCTCGAATCCGCAATTCCCAATGTGGATGGATGAGGACTTCGTCTCGCGGCTCGATCTGCGCGCGCGATGGGCGGCGGTCCAGCGCCCGACCACATCGGACCATCCGGTCCGTCCCGTCGGTTACGGCTCCTTCTGCACGCCGATATGGCAGGGGCTGCTCGATTGCTTCGATCCCGGCTTCACCGGGGCGCCGCTCGAAATCCGGCATCCTTACCTCGACCTGAGGCTGCTCCGCTTTATGCTCGCGGTGCCGGCGATCCCGTGGTGCCGCAAGAAGTATCTGCTGCGCTCCGCGATGCGCGGGGTATTGCCGCCCGAGGTGCTGGCGCGGGCGAAGAGTCCGCTCGCCGGCGACCCGCTGTCCGCGTCGGCGCGCCGGGTGCGCATCCCGCCGCTGGTCCCGACTCCGGAACTCCTTCAGTATGTAAGACCGCAGAAAGTAAGCGCGACGATGCCCGACGATGCCGAAGGATTCTGGCTGAACCTGCGTCCGATCGTTCTGGATCATTGGTTGCGTCATCGCGGCGCCTGCTTCAAGATGACTCTTGCAGAGTTAAGTGATGGATTCTCGCGAGAAGCCACCTGAACCGGAGCCCGCCGGCAAGAAGCCCTACGCCAAGCCCAAGCTGGAGATCTATGGCAACGTGGCGTACCTCACGCAGACCGCAGCTCCCGGCGGCAATCCGGACGCCATCCCGCACCCCAACAAAATCCACACGCGACCGTGATGGGTTGTGACGGAGTCTGACTGATTCTGCGACCGTTGTTCTGAATCATTTGGTTGCGCAATCGCGACGCATACGCCAAGATGTCGCGGGGAGCAAAAGTTAATGGAGTGTCGCGACAAACCCGCTGAAATCGCTGGCGGCGCGAAGAAGCGATACAGCAAGCCCAAGCTAGAAATTTATGGCGACGTGGCGGACATCACGCAGCATGTTGGGGTGAATGGGGCCGCCGATTCTCCGCCTACTCCCGGCAAGAACAAGACAAAAGCATAACACACTGACGAGATTCGTTTGGCAATGTGATACCGAGCGGTGCCAAAAGCTGAGTTCTTCCGCCATTTCGGCCTGTTTGTCCTGAAAGAGTTTCTGGATCGCGCCTGTTGCGAAAACTTGATCGCAGAAATTCGCTCCCGTCCGCTCGACAAAGCACTGCTGACGCGCGGCCTCGACGAGAATGTGCGCCGCACGAAGGAGACCGCTCTTTTCGACTCCCAAGGTCCGTCGATTAGATCAAAGCTTCGAGAATTGAAGCCAAGCATCGAGCGGCATTTCAGTCTGGCCCTACAAGACTGCGAGTATCCGCCATTTCTCAGCTATGGCGTCGGCGATTTTTTCGTGCCGCATCTCGATAGCAGCACCTCGCCCGATGCGGCCGAGTATCTTCGGCAGCGCAGGATCTCAATCGTCGTTTTTTTGAATAACAGACGTAGCGATGCGCCCGACAACGATTTCGACGGCGGCGACCTGGTGCTCTACGGTCTGATGAAGGAGCCGGAATGGTTGAACTGCGGATTGCCGGTGACGCCGGAAACCGGCTTGCTGATCGGCTTTCCCTCGGACACGCCGCATGAAGTGCGGCCGGTAACATCGGGGCGGCGCTTCTCAATCGCGTCCTGGTATTACTCGCCGTCCGACACGGCCAGCTAGACGATCACATAAGTTCGCTGCCGAATGATCTGGACTCGGCGTCCGGCGGAATTTCCGGATCGTTCGCGGCGGACCGATCAAGCGCGACCGCGCAGCACCATCGCCCCATATTTGAGCGCGAGCCGGGCCGGCCGGTACGCATAGTAGAGGAAAAACAGCGCCGGCGGCAGCGGCAGGCTCGACGCGTCCGCCTCGGTCGGCAGCAGCGAAAATCCGAGCGCGCATCGGAGCTTCGCCGCGATACCGCTGGCCAACCTGAACTGCAGGCGAAACGCCGCGAGCGTTTCATCGCCATCGGGCACCTCGATCAGCACGTTTTCCTCGAGCCGCCGCGCAAACTGCTGATCGCGCATCGTTGCCTGCACAAATTCCGCAACGTTGGCCGGATATTCGACGCCAATCAGCCGATTGACCATCTGGAGTCCAAGCGCGAGTACCCGCTCACCGCCGGCCTGGCGGCTGCTGCGAATGAGTTGATCCCAGTCCAAATCCGCCCTCAGATGGATCAACCTGCCAAGGTCGGCGCTAAGCCGCAGATCCTTCCATCCGTGCCTGGCGCCATGCGCGCATAGGTAGAGCAGCAGATCGATATCCGATAGCGCGAGTATCTCGTGATCCTCGAAACGCGCAATTCGCAGCCGATTCCACACCGTGTCGAAGTACGATGCGCAGGGAAAAAGGCTCGGCAGCATCTGCCAATGCAAATCCACATTGACGCGGGGCGTATCGCGCACCATCGCGAGCTGCGAATTCCAATGATAGGCCGCGGTCTCCTCTCCGGGCGGCATCCGCGAGTCGAGGCGATATCCGTTGGCCAGC
>NZ_JAUSKL010000055.1 GCF_030646925.1 Candidatus Binatus sp.
GGTCTGCCTGCCGGTGTTCGCAGAACTTTGGCTGAGATGAGGGTGGCGCCCGAACCGAACATTGCCGCCGGGGCTGCTAAGGCGGTCCCGGCTTCCCCGGAGCCGCCGTCATGGCCAACTTTAGGTCCGCAAGCGAGCCGCGCACCGTATCCGCGCGCCACGCTGGTCGCCGAGGCTTTCACACCCGCCCCGACGTGGGATTCGAAGCGGACAAAATTCTCGAAATGAAGCGACAAAACGAAATTTAGCGGCAAAAGACGTTCTCGGAGTTTTCCCGATTAGAGCGTTCCGCGCTCCAGGAGATCGCACCAGCGTCCCTGGTCGGAAGTCGCGATCCGATAGCGCCCGGGCGAGTACTGGGTCATGCGGTAACAGCCTTCCTCTCCGGAATTGAGCTGCTGCCAGCGGATACAGACATTGTCGCCGGCGCTGCGCACGCGGCCGGTGTCTGCCACCTCCATGGCGGTCTCCCGCATATTGGGCATGCGATAGATCGCCTTGGCCAGGCCACTGCGCTCGTAGCTCGCCCATCCGCTGGTGCCGTCGATGCAGTTGAATTCAAACCGGCGGCCGGCGAGCAGATTCTGTGCCTCCGAACCGGTCAGGAGTTGATCGGCGAGGACGGGAGCGGTGACAGTGGTCGCGGCAAGAATCGCGGCCGCGAAAGTTCGGATCGACTGGTTCATTGGGAGCCTTTCGACGACCGGCGGCTCCGAGGTGGGCCGTTGGGCCATTGGATGGAACGCTGCTTGCAGGCGAAAGTTCCCGTCGAAAGGAATATTTTCGGAACGACAAGGACCACCGTCCGCGTTCTATCCCAGGCCTCGCCTCAGGAGAATCCGACTGAGAGGTCCCTTTGGGGAACGCAACAATGTCAAACGAAAAATCGACTTCCATAAGCAATTGGAATCAGGACCCGCCACTTGGCGGCGGCGCAGGCAATGTGGATCGCCTGAGCTTGCTCTTACGCTGCATGGATTATCGAGACAAGCGTGCCTTGCGGTCCGCTGGATACTTCCACACGGGCATCGAGCTGGCGCGCGAGCGCGTCCACGATGCTCGTGCCCAAGCCGGAACGTGCGCGCTCGTGACCTTGATCCTCTCGCCCAATGCCGTTGTCGGACACCGACAATCGCCAGTCTGCTCCGTCGACATCGTATTTCACCAATATTTTGCCCTCGCTGCCGTCTGCGAAGGCATGCTTCAGAGCGTTGATCACGAGCTCCGTGACAATGAGCCCAATGCTCACCGCTTCGTTGGATACAGCCGTGCCGGCGCCGGCTTGCACGACGAGTGAGAGCGGCCGACGGTTACCGATCATCGAATTCTCGAGGCTCTCGCACAGCTTCGATAGATAGGGAGCGATCTCGATCCTGTCGCCCAGCCCCGAGGCCTTCAGCTGCTGTTGCACGGCCGCAACGGACATGACGCGCTGGTGTGCGTCCTGCAGGTGCATGCGCGTCTCCTCCGATTGCACCGTCCGCGCCTTGAGCATGAGGATGCTTGCAATGATTTGCAGGCTGTTGGCGATGCGGTGCTGCATCTCCTGGAGCAGCAGCTCCTTCTCGCGCAACAGCTCGTCCTTTTCACGCTCCGCGGCGTGCCGTTCCGTTATGTCTTCGATCGCCAACAGCAGAGCCGAGTCGGGGTGTTCTTCGTCAAATACCTGGCGGGCGTTGAGGAGCATCATGCGCCGCCCGATATGCGGAAATTCGTGCTCGACCTCGTAGGCCTCGATGGCGCGGCGTTTCGGGATGACGTTTTCCAGAAGTTTCCGCAGCGCCGGGATGTTCCATTGGCCCCCGCCCAAGTCGTAGAACATCTGACCTACGGTGTTCTGCGGCTTCACCCCGAACGACCGGTAGAAGGAACGGCTCGCGGTAACCACGCGCAGATCGCGGTCGAGCACAACAAGCGGCTCGCGGACGGTGTCCACGATGGCCGCCGCTAGCATGCGCCCATCCTTTACGTCGTTGAAGTGGAAGCGTTTCGGCATGCCGCTGAACTCACTGGCGCGCGTTCTTATTAGGCGCTTACGACATAATAGCTTCCTACCTATTTTATAGAATCGCGCACAATTAACCAGGGGGGTTTTAATTTGCAGGCAATCGAGCAGCGGGACGAAGACAGTAATAAGGCAAGCCCAGGTCTAGGAGCAGCAGCCACACCAAGGCGTAACGCTCGTGCTTATTTTTGCTTTGAGTCATGAGCAGACGTACGGAGACGACCGCTTCTAGCCAGGACCGGACATGGCGCAGGCGATCCAACCAAGACAGAGTAAGAAAACAGCTCCTCGCAAGTATCAGCAAGAACCCTGATGTTTGTATGAACTGGGCTACGCTGATTCGACTGACGCTCCCGGCAAAAAAATTCCGCTCCGCGCAAGAAACACGCGAAGCGGCGAGTCCTGTCAGTTCGTGTTCGATCCGGTTTAGCGTTTCAACCTGACAATTTCATCCGCGCACGAATCGGCGAGGCGCATGTTGGCGGTAGTTTCTCCCGGCAGCGTCGCGAAGCCGGTCTTCGCCAACTCGCTGTCGCGCCGCCAGGATGCGACGTCGATCAAGGCAGCCACTTTTGCCGAAGCGTCCGCTTGGGCGAGGAACTTTTCAGCACACCCGGGAGTGAACGATTTCACCAGGGCGGCACTGGTGCGCTCCACCGCCATTTTCTCGGCGGTGCTGCCGTAGGTCCATCCGCCCCAGGTGAACCCGATTCCCCAGGTCAGGATGACGCCGATGGCAATGCCTTGTAAGAGACGCTTGAACGACTCTTCCTTAAAGAACGAAGGAACTTGCATGACGATCTCCTTTCGTCAGTACTAGAGAAAAATGATTTTCTCCCTAGGAATCAACGACGGCACGGAATGGCGATCTGCATGAGGTCGCTTTTCCGCCAGGCCTCAAATCGAAGGCCGGGGAACGGCGGTATCTTCCAGATCAATCATCGTTTGTATCTTTACGACCCGATCCGCGAGTCGGGTCCACGTATTCGCCATATGAAGCAACCGCGGCCTGCGCTGTAGCGTTCGCGCCTGCCGCGCCAAGCGTCCATAATTGGCGGCGATTTGTTTTAAGTTGTCTGCGCTGGCCATGTGTCCCTGCTCGTTCCAGGCGGGAGCACATGGATCTCTCGGTCGCCGGCGCCCTGATTCAATGATCTGCCAGCAATGTGACAAGTGTGCGCGCAATTCGGACCTAAGTCGACCGTTATCTTCCCGATCTGCGAGCACCTTCACGATCGGCAATCACCCAAAGCCGGTCGGTTGGCGCCGCCGCCAGCGCCGGAGTCGTTGGCATTGTCTGATAGATACGGACGAAATGGTAACGCGGCTGATGCCATGCGTTGACGCCCCGCTTGCTCTGGTACAAGGTCCAGCGGCGTGGGCCGCCCACGCAGATCGGCCGGGATCATGGCGCTGAATTTCCCCAATATGAGCCGCGTTTACGATTCGACGAGACGCGCCGTGCGTTTCTGGGGCTATGACAGCGCGATGGAGAGTTCGTTCTTCGTCACCGCGGACGCGCTGCAAAGTCTGCAACCAGACATGAAATTGGACGTCGCCAGTCTGCTGCGCGTGTTTGATTCCAATCGCGATCTGATCTGCGTGGCGGCGGGCAAAATTTATGCCCGTGGCCGCAAGGGCAGTTACTGTCTGGTCGGGGCTGACTTTTAAGTAAGTCGTCCAGCATTCTTCTTTGCCGCCTGCAGGTTCCGAGTCCAGCAGACAGAATGTCCTGCTTCGTGCCAACTCCGGACATGCCGACCAATTCAAATGCTGATCGGCGACACCATCAAACCAGGATGAACCGGGTTGGAGCAATCAGCGAAGCAGCCCCATGCGACCAACTGGGACTGGGGCTCTGTCGTGATTATGGTAACATTCTAGTCGTCCTACTGATCCGCGACATCACAGGGAGAATCTAACATGCCCTCCACTATCGACCTCTACCTGATCGGCGTCTGGTTCTGCGTCGGCTTCTTCACGGGCGCTGGCTGGGCGATCGCCACGTGGCTCGTCGGGCGGATCTTCTCCCATATCTGAGCGTTAGCGCCAGAGGGTTCGCAATCTATTTGGCAACCTGACGAGGCGTCGGCACATCTTGCTGTGCTTGCAACCTGCCGGCTTTGTCGGCCGGCGGGCGCCGGCGTTCGAGCGGCCGCCAACCGTCGAGGGCATCTGATTATAACTGGAACCAATCGTCGTATTGGGCGTTGGGCTATGCCGCCGTGCACACCAGACTTGTGAACGAGAGATGAACGTGATGGTCAGGAATGGTTCTGAATCGTCCGAATATTCTGCGAGTCACGCTGGAGGCTTTCGCCGCGCAAATTAGCAATTGAAAGCCTGCGGTGCGCGAAAGTGCCTAATCCCGCTCTCCCCATCTGCAACCAAGACAAATCTACCTCAAGGAGGACAATATGCGTAAACTTCTTCTCACCTTCGCCGCGGCAACTGCGGTCCTGGTGACCGGCTCGCTGATGCCGAACAGCGCCAATGCAGCCCCCCCGGTCGACCCGACGGGCATCCGTCTCGCGCTCGACGACATCAAACTGACCGAGAATGTCGCCTGGTGCTTTTATCCCGACGGCTGGAATGGTCCGGGCTGGTACCGCTGCGGCTGGCATCGGCGGCACGGCCAGGGCTGGCACGGCGCGCGCGACAGCCGGCATCACAGCAGAGGCGAGAGCCGTCGCGGCGAGCGCTGAAGTCGACAGTTACGAGTGAGACGCGGGCGGCCATCGAGCCGCCCGCTTTTTTACGTGCCCCTGGCAAGCGGAAAATCGGCTTTAACGATATGGCGTTCGCGGCTTGAATGACGAGAAAAGGGTCCGATCGGCATCTCGGAAATGGTCCGAGGATTCGGGAAATCGCTACTCGCTGCTTTTACGTTTGGTTTTCGGCGATGACTTTAAGAGCGGCGTAGGCACCGCCGGAGCGTCGCCATATTCCGGCTCCTTGGCGACGAAACAAGTGTAATACTTTTCGCGTGGAATTTTCTTGCTCGTCGCGCAACGGTAGAACGAGTACAGGTCCTCTTCGGTGCGATAATAAGTGTAAGGATCGATCAAATAACGATCGGCGCCATCGGGCGAGCTGCCGAGGCGGTCGATCTTGCCGGCTAGGCCGGGCTCGATTTCGAGGATGGCCTGGCGAAGCTCATCGCCTTCGATGAAGTTGTCCGGCAGCTGATCGAACGGACCATCGAAGTAGTTATTTACCTTGCCATTGGCTTCGTAGGCACCGATCAAGATTTTCCGATCGAGACGATGATCTCGATAAAAGGCAAATCCCGTTCGCCTACCGATGAGAATCCGGTCGGTGCGCCTTGACGGGAAAAATTCGTCGGCGACCATCACCGTCTCGTCGAGAATGTAGTGAAAGATCTTGAGTTTCTTGTTGTAGACGAGGAAGAAGCGAATGGCCGATTCATCGAAGATCGGTCCAAGAAATTTCTCGTCCGGCCCCAGCGTTTTAGCCGGAGGAACCACGTTCGAAAGGTCGTTCAGGGAGAACACGACGCTCTTTTGTCCGTAGGAAATCCGGTAAACCAATCGCTCTAGTTTTTCGACAGTTACGCCGTCGGACTTGCCGAGAACGACATGGACGACTTCATTTTTCTTCTTCCAATCGGTGAGTTCGACGTAATAAGCGAAATGCAGCTTTCCTTCGTCCCGGTCCATCACGTCGAGCCGGATATTCCCGGCGTAACGCGTGCCGTTGTCGTAGAAATAGAAATAATAATAATTCTCCGTCGGATAAACCTTGACGCGATCGGGCAAACTCTCGAGCACGTAGGCGAACATGGCTTTCGTATCGGAGAGCGGCAGCGATGTCGTTCGGGTTACGTCCTCGACATAAGTTTCGTTTGTGTAAAGCCGCGGCCGATCGGCGCCCTCTGCCGCGACCGCGATGACGGTGAAAATCGTCGCTACCATCAGTGCGACGGAGCCGGGGCGAGCTTTAGTCATCTGTTTGAGACCATATTTCACACCACGCAAATCCCAGCGGAATGTTAGCATTCACGTCGATCCCTGGTCATCTGGGAAATGTCGGTATAAATCAGGTGAACGCGAATGTCGGGTAAAAGGGTCAGGGTCGGTAGAGGCCGCCGTGTCCGCACGTCATCGGTTACGCCGTGAACAACGGACCCATGTGAAACGTAGTCTCACCGCGCCTTCGTGCCAGAAACGGACAATTCTCTGGTAGGTAAGTTCGATGATCGAACTTAGGGGCGGTTGTTCGGGGCGAGGACCGCCTTTGTCGTCTGATCCGGGCCGAACTCATCATTACTATCGACCGACAACAATTCGCCGAGCCGGGAGCGGGCGCGGTTGACGCGGCTCTTGATGGTTCCGACCGCGCAGCCGCAGATTTTGGCCGTTTCCTCGTAAGAAAAACCGGAGGCCCCGACCAGGATCAGTGCCTCGCGCTGATCCGCAGGCAACTTGGCCAGCGCCGCGCGAAACTCCGTGAATTCGACTTGACCTTCTTGCTCCGGTTGTGATTTCAAACTCTCGGCATAGCCGCCGTCACTGTCCTCGACTTCCCGGCGGCGCTTGCGATATTCGGATCGAAACTGGTTGCGCAGGATCGTAAATAACCAGGCCGGCATGTTGGTTCCGGGTCGAAAGGAATCGATGTGCGTCAGTGCTCTGGCCAGGGTCTCCTGAACCAGATCGTCGGCCCGGTCGACGTTCCTGCAAAGGGAGATCGCGAATGCGCGCAGGCTCGGGACCGCGGCAAGCATGGCTTCGCGCAGCGACGGATCGAGGGACATTACTAGGAATCCTTGTCGCTTCGTTTTTCGAGTTTCCGTAATAAATCGACAAAGCGATCGGGCACGCCTTCGCTCACCACCTCGTCGTACATGGCTCGCAACTGCTGACCGATCTTGGTCTGGACGTCTCGCCCAAGGCGGGCGTCGGTTTTTTCGGGTTTAGCCGGGGAGGAATCCATTTTTGGCCGCCTGATGGACTTGCGATCAGTCATACGAATTCCCCCTACTCCAATACCTTAACATCTAGCATCCCCGCTCCTGCAGTTTTATTATAACCTCAGACGGACCAATAGGTTCCGGACGGCTGGAACTTTTTTCGATCTCGCGCATTGCCGAAGCTGTAGCTCGGATCAACGGATTGGGGAGGGTTTCGTGTCGACTACGCAGGTCGTAAGCCAGTATTTGCCATTTCTCCGCCGCTATGCCCGAGCCCTGTCGGGCAGCCAGCATTCGGGCGATGCCTATGTAACGGCGGTGCTGGAGATCCTGATTGAAGATCCCTCGGTCTTGGAGGGTGATGATTCGCCCCGGTTGATGCTCTACCGGATGTTGACGAAAATCTGGGGCTCGCTCGCCGTAAATGCCGCAGCCGATTCCAAGAAGCGCGGATCACCGGCCGAAAAGCGCCTCGGTCACCTCACGCCGCTCCCCCGTCAGGCTTTCCTGCTTGTCGCTTTGGAGGGATTCACCGAGGAAGAAGGCGCCAAGATCCTCGATGTGGACATCGCTAAATTTCGTCAGCTGGTCGAGGAAGCGGGCCGCGAGCTCGCCGCCGATATAGCGACCGACGTATTGATCATCGAGGACGAGCCCTTCATCGCGACGGATCTGGAACATCTGGTCGAGAGCCTTGGCCACAAGGTGATCGGCGTTGCGCGCACGCATACCGAGGCCGTTTCCATCGCCAAGGCCAAGCGCCCCGGTCTCATCCTCGCCGATATTCAGCTCGCCGACGGCAGTTCCGGCCTGGAGGCCGTCAACGAGCTGCTGCGCGCGTTAGAGGTACCGGTGATTTTCATCACCGCCTATCCGGAACGATTTCTGACGGGCGAGCGGCCCGAGCCGGCGTTCTTGATCCCGAAGCCTTTCCAACCGGCCACGGTGTCGGCGGTCGTCAGCCAAGCTCTCTTTTTCGAGCGCAAGGCCAAGCGTCCCCAAAAACGGGAGTCGGCCTGAAAGCGCGGCGATGTGGCGGACACGCGGGTCATTTGACCGGCGGGACTACCGCACCCGGTATGCGAGCATGATCGAAGATAAATTATGCCCGCTACGCGATGCTTCAGTTCACCGTCCGGAGCCAATTGTCGATCTGACGCTCCGCCTCGTCCTTCGCAACGCCATAGCGCGTCTGCAGCCGGCCGGCGAGCTCGGTCCGCTTGCCAGCGATGACATCAAGATCGTCGTTCGTGAGCTTGCCCCATTGCTGGGTGATCTTGCCGTTGAATTGTTTCCAGTTACCTTCGATGCGATCCCAGTTCATTGTCGTCTCCATAATTTGGCGATGATCATTGCAGGTCCAACGCAGCGCGGCTCGGGAAGTTCCAGCGCCCTCGGTCGCTGATAAAACAAGGGCGTAGCCTGCAACTCGCTGGCTACGCCCAAGGTGCCGGCCAAGCATCGGGGGGAAGGAGTTTCGGCCGGTCGCCATGTCAACACGCGAAGCTCGAACCGGTTCCACCGGCAGAACTTGAGGGGTTCGACAATTAGATGCCTATCGCCGCTACAATAGCCATTGATCCGCGCATCGACATGGCGGGACGACGCGTTCGTCTCGAGGCGGTGACAAGCCATGACTGAACTGCTCGACTGGGTAAGGGGACCGGCCATGACCGATCTGCTCGATCGGATTATCGGCGTCGCGCATTACCTCAACGAATACTCATTGTCATGGCAGTTGGATCTCGTCGCGCTCCGCGCGACATCGGACGTTTTGATCGCGATCTGCTGTTTGGCCATCCGCTTCGGCGTCATTCGGGCGATCCGCCGCCGGAAGGACCTTCAGAAAAAATACCTGTTTTTCACCGGGCTGTTCGGGACTTTAATTTTGGCTTTTGGATTCACGCATCTTTTTGACGCGGCCACGCTTTGGCAACCGCTGCATGGATTGCACGGTCTGGTCCAGGCGGTGACGGCCTTTGTTGCGCTCGCCACCGTTGCCGTCATGTGGCCGATGTTGCCCGAGTTGGCGCGGTTTCCTTCCACTCGTCAGTTGGCGGACGCCAAGGAACTGTTTCGAGACGAGACCGTGGCCCACGGTGCCACCCAAAGAGCGCTCGAAACGCTCCGGCAAGAACTCGAAGATCGCGTCAAGGAGCGGACAAAGGAGCTGGAGCTGGTACGGAAGCGGTTCGAAACCGCGCTGCGCAGCGCGCAAGTCTACGTGTTTTTCCAGGATCGAGAGCTTCGCTACACCTGGGTCTATGATCCGCGCGGCGTCGATCGGGAAAGCACCATGCTCGGGCGCACGGACGACGAGGTGCTCGCGTCCCCCGACAAACATGCCGTCACCGCGGTCAAGCGCAAGGTACTCGAAACCGGCACCTCCGAGATCGCCGAAGTGTCCTACATGATGCCCGAGGGCCGCGTCATGTTCTCGCTCCATATCGATCCCATCCTGGGTTCGGATGGCGCAGTCGACAGCATCATGTGCGTCGCAATCGACATTACCCGCATTCGTTCGCTCGAACGCGAGCAACGCCGCCTGACCGAAGAGCTCAGAACGGAGCTCCAGCGATATGAGACTGCGCTACAGAGATCCAACGTAACGGTGTTCACCCAGGATCGAAGCCTGCGTTATACGTCGATCAGCAATCCGATGTTCGGGCTAGCAATCGAAAAGATCATTGGCCGTACCGATGACGATATTCTGCCGACCGAAGCCGGGGCCGCGGTCATCGCACTGAAGCGGGAGGCGCTCACAAGCGGTGTCGCCAGGGACAAAGAGGTCCGCATCAACGACGGATCGAAAGATCGCTGGTACGATTTTCACATCGAGCCGCTTCGCGACGTGGCCAGCGGCATCGTCGGGTTGACCTCCGCCGCGGTGGACGTCACCGAACGCAAGGAGGGCGAGGCGCATTTACGTCTGCTGATGCGGGAACTGACCCACCGTTCGAAGAATCTGCTCGCGGTAATTCAAGCCATGGCGCGCCAGACGGCGCGACATACCGGAACGATCGAGGAATTTCTCGACCGGTTTAGCGCGCGGCTGCAGGCACTCGCAAGATCGCATGATCTCTTGGTGCAGGAAGGCTGGTACGGCGCATCGCTCTCGGAATTGGTACGCGCCGAAGTGGGTCATTATGTCGACGGAAACGAACCTCAGATCTCGATCGAAGGGCCGGCCCTTTTGTTGACGCCCGAAGCGGCACAGAGCCTCGGGCTTGCGCTGCATGAGCTCGCCACCAATGCGGTCAAATATGGTGCGCTGTCCGTGCCGGCGGGACGCGTGGCAATTACGTGGCAACAAAGACCCGAACCGGAAGGCGGTGGGATCGAGATCATCTGGGCCGAAAGCGGCGGGCCGGCCGTCGTTGCACCCAAGCGGCGCGGATTTGGAACCCAGGTGATCGAGCGCAATCTCGCCCGCTCGCTGGAAACCGAGGTGAATTTGAAATTCGAGAAGGCCGGCGCCCGCTGTCGAATCATCATTCCCGCCGCGCATATTTCCGGCACTCGCTGAATCGATGAAGCCGCCGATCCAGGGAACTTTCACCCCGGGTGAGCGTTGATATGCGGGTCGGCATTCTTGCTGCCGCCGATCCATGCATACGGGAGAAATCCGATGATCCGACTTGCCGCAATGATTGCAGGGGGGCTCGTAGCGACCGTTCTGACCGGTGTGATCGCGAGTCTGATGGGTCCGACGAGTCTCCTGGCTCCCTCCTACAAGAGGGACCAATCGATGCCCATGTTGAAAATGGTCCAACCCCTCGTCGCCAATTCCGTCGATCGTTTGCGCAAGGGCGACCGCGTGGCGCCGGCGCATCAAGCGAATAATGACGAATCGAAGAACTCGAAGATTGCGGTGATTGCGGTCGTCGAAGTCGTCGGTATTCGCGATGCCGCCATCGTTTATCGCGACCGCAGCGGGCGCGAGCTGTTTCGCACCGATCCGGTGGCCAATGTCACGATCGTCACAAAGGGTTTGCTGTTGCCCCAGGTCACCATTCGGGAAAGCAAGCAATCCGAGGTGGAGCAAGTACCCGTTGCGGCCCAGCGTCCGGAGGTTTCGCCGGAGCTCACGGAGGGGTGCGAGACGGTCGTCAGCCCGTTCATGGCGCCGTCACTCTCTCACCTCGTTGGTCGCTGCCTTGCTTTGGCAAAAACCGATTCGAAATACGCAGCGGCCTTGCGCTGAAAATATCGCAGGGCGAAGTCGATATCGAACAAGCGAAAATCGCACCTTTGGATGAATTCGAGCATCCGGCGAAGGTGATCGAATCGGGCGCAATCCGCGCGCAAAGGCGCGGAGTGCGCTCAGCCACAACGACCGGCGCGGAGCGGGGGTTTATTGCAGCCCCGCCACCCAGTTCGCCGGCGCGCTTGGAACGGTAATAGCCTTCTTGCTCGTGCTGTCCGGGCCAAACACGACCACCGCCAGCAGACCGAGAATGGCGATACAGCCGGTCCCCCTAGGGATTTTAAGTGTTTCAGGTCTAGCATAAGTCACTGATATAACGTGGTAATATCCAAGAAAACACTTCTATGTGAAAATAATTGTAAGCCTTACGGAACTTTAGCTCCCGGTGCGAGTTATATCCCATGCCCTGATAGCGAGAGGGCTCTGATAGCCGTGATACTGGCAGGAAGAGTTCTGATAACCGCGATTGCTAGTTGTCACGGCAGGAAGAGTTCTGATGGCCGTGATACTGATCGTCGAAGATGATGTGTTTATCCGCGAAATAGCGGAGATGATGATTCAAGACTGGGGTCACCGCACACTTTCGGCCAGCGACGTAGACGAGGCGCTTTCACTCCTACGTTCCCCTCAACACATTGACGCACTTTTTACCGACATCTATCTCAAAACAGCGGTCCTTGGCGGGTGTGAACTTGCACACCAGGCCATCAAGCTTCGGCCGAAATTACGTGTGCTTTACACGACAGGCAATTCCGTTACCGAAAAAATGAAAGCTCTATTTGTTGAAGGCACACACTTCCTTCGTAAGCCGTACACGCAACATCAGCTCCAAGACTCCGTGAAAGACCTGCTCGCAGCGTAATTCTGAAGTCGCGCAATCTATCCGCTAAGTGGGACGAGTACAAGTTACCGGGGGCAACATAATGTTTCATGGAAACGACGCGAGGAGGACGCGGATCGGCGTCTCCGAGGATACCTACAACACCTCGCGCAAACAGGCGGAAGAGACGCTGCTCAAGGCCGGCGCCCTGCAGCGCGCGATTTTCAACAGCGCCAACTT
>NZ_JAUSKL010000056.1 GCF_030646925.1 Candidatus Binatus sp.
TCGCGCCGAAAATCCTCGACCATCTCCGCGGTCTCAGCGCGGAGCCGCTTGCGGTCGTTCTCCGCGCGTTCGCGCGCGAGCTTTGCCGCCGCACGCGCGTCGGTCTCGACCTCGGACAAGTTCGCTTCGCGCTCGCGGAGCTTTTCGGCTTCAACGTTCAGGTTCGCTCGTTCGGCGTCGAGCCGTTTGAGCGCTTCCGATAGTTCGGCGCTGCCGGCGCCCATCGATTCTTCGGCGGCGCGGATTATTTCGTCGGGCAAGCCGAGCCGCCGCGCGACCGCGAGTCCGTAGCTCTGGCCAATCGTATGCGGCTTCAAGCGGTAGAGGGGCGCGAGCCGATCCGCGTCGAAATCCACCGCCGCGGCTTCGAAACTCGCCTGCGAATAGGCATGCAACTTGACGGCGGTCGAATGCGTCGCGATCGCGATCATGCAACGGCGCGCGCCGAGATAGTTCATCAGGCCAATCGCGAGCGCCGCGCCCTCGGCCGGGTCGGTGCCCGCGCCGGGTTCGTCGAGAATCACCAGCGCTGGTTCGTCGAGGTGCCGCACGATTTCCGAGAGGTTCGCGATATGACCCGAAAAGCTCGAGAGATTCGCCGCGATCGATTGCTCGTCGCCGATATCGGCGAAGATGCTGCGAAACACAGTCGCCTTGCTGCGCGGCTCCACCGGAATCAGGATCCCCGCCTGCGCCATCAGGGAGAGCAATCCGATCGTCTTGAGCGCAACGGTCTTGCCGCCGGTGTTCGGACCCGAGATCACGATTCCGCGCTGGCCCGGTGCGATTCGCACGTCGATCGGGATGACCTCGCGGCCCGCCGTCATTAGCAGCGGATGACGCGCGCCGACCAGATCGATTCCGGCGTCGGTGATTTCCGGCTCGACGCAGGTGAAGCGCTCGGCGAAAATCGCGCGCGCGTTCAGCGCGTCGAGTTGCACCAGCGCGTCGAACGTCATCCGCAATTCTTCGGCGTAGCCGCCGACCATCGCGGTCAGGCGCGCGAGGATTCGATTTTCTTCCGCCTCGGCTTCGCGCTCGAGCATCATCAGCCGGTTGTTCAGCTCGACCGCCCACATCGGCTCGACGAACAGCGTCTCGCCGGAAACACTGCGGTCCTGCACGATTCCTTCGAGCCGTTCGGCGTAGTTCAACTTCATCGGCAGCACGAAGCGGCGGTTCCGAATCGTGACGATGTAATCCGAGATGAACGATTCCATGCCCGACGCGTTCAGCGAGCGCATCAGGCGCGCCTCGAGTTCGGCGCGCTCGTCGCGCAGCCGCGTGCGCAGCCGCTTTAGTTCGGGGCTGGCGTCGTCGAGCAGCGCGCCGTCGTCGGCGAGCGCACGGAGCATCGCGTCGGCGAGTTCCTTGGGCGCGAGCAAATTTTGCACCAATGCCGCGACATGCGGAAAGCGCTCGACGCGCGAGCGGAGGAACCCCGCGACGTGGCGCGACGCGACCACGAAATCGCGCACTTTGACCAGCGCCTCGCCACCGAGGATCGCGCCGACCCGCGCGGCTGCGAGCAGGTACGGCCGCTGATCGGCAAACTCGCTCAGCGGAATCGATCCCGCATGCGAGCGCAACTCGGCCATCTCGGCCGTGGCGCGCAGACGATCGCGCACCTCGGCCGCATCGGTCGATGGGTGCAGTTCGAAGGTCGCCTCGCGCGCCGGTTCGGAGGCGCAGAAATCCACCACGAGGCGGATTACCTTGTCGAACTCGAGCGCCTTGAGATCGCGTTCCCGCATGAGGTTAAGGCAGCGCGCGTTTTGCGCAATCGCCGCCGCATAAGGTTAATATCTAGCCCAACTTTGGGTTTTAGGCATCAAGGATCGAAAATGGATCGTATAGAATCGCGACTCAGCACCGCGTCCGACGAATACCGCATCAACCGCGAGGCGATGGAAGCGCACGTGAAGCGGCTGCGCGCCGAGATCGAAAAAATCCGCGAAGGCGGTCCCGCGCATGCGCGCAAACGGCACGTCGAGCGCGGCAAATTGCTCGCGCGCGATCGGGTCAGGCAGTTGCTCGACCCGGGCAGTCCGTTCCTGGAACTCTCGATGCTGGCGGCATACGGGATGTACGGCGGCGAGGCTCCCGCCGCGAGCATCGTCACCGGCGTCGGGCGGATTCACGGCCGCGAGACGGTGGTGGTCGCCAACGACGCGACAGTCAAGGGCGGCACCTACTATCCGATGACGGTGAAGAAGCATCTGCGCGCGCAGGAAATCGCGATCGAGAATCGGCTGCCGTGCGTGTACCTGGTCGATTAGGGCGGCGCGTTTCTGCCGATGCAATCCGAGGTGTTCCCCGATCGCGAACATTTCGGCCGCATCTTCTACAACCAGGCGCGGATGTCCGCGATGGGCCTCGCGCAGGTCGCGATCGTGATGGGTTCGTGCACGGCCGGCGGCGCATACGTTCCCGCGATGTGCGACGAGAACGTGATCGTGCGCAATCAGGGAACGATCTTTCTCGCGGGGCCGCCGCTGGTGCGCGCCGCGACGGGCGAGGAAGTCAGCGCCGAGGATCTCGGCGGCGGCGACGTGCATACCCGGCTGTCGGGCGTGAGCGATCACTTGGCCGAGGACGATCAGCATGCGCTCGAGATTGCGCGCTCAATTTTCGAAAACCTCGGGCGTCGTTCCGCCAATGACGCATTCGATCAGGCCGCGCCCGAGGATCCTTATTACGATCCCGCCGAGCTGTACGGCATCATCCCGGTCGATACGCGCAAGCCCTACGACGTGCGCGAGGTGATCGCGCGCCTGGTCGATGGCAGCCGGATGCACGAATTCAAAGCGCGCTACGGCGCCACGCTCGTCACCGGCTTCGCACGCCTGTACGGCTATCCGGTCGGCGTGATCGCGAACAACGGCGTGCTGTTCAGCGAATCGGCGCTGAAGGCGACGCACTTCATCGAGTTATGCTGCGCGCGGCGTATCCCGCTGCTGTTTCTGCAAAACATCACCGGCTTCATCGTCGGCCGGCGCTACGAGCAGGGCGGCATCGCGAAGGACGGCGCCAAGATGGTGAACGCGGTGGCCAACGCGCAGGTGCCGAAATTCACGGTGATCATCGGCGCGTCGAATGGCGCGGGGAACTACGGGATGTGCGGGCGCGCGTATTCGCCGCGGCTACTCTTCATGTGGCCGAACGCGCGCATCTCGGTGATGGGCGGCGAGCAGGCGGCGAATGTGCTGCTGACGGTGAAGCTTGAACAGATGAAGCGCGAAGGCGCCACCATGACCGACGCGGAGCAAAAAGATTTCGTGCGCCCGACGCTCGAAAAATATGAGGGCGAGTCGAGCTGCTTTTATTCGAGCGCGCGGCTCTGGGATGACGGCGTGCTCGATCCAATCGAGACGCGGGCGGCGCTGGCGCTCGGAATTGCGGCCTCGCTCAACGCGCCGATTCCGCCGCATCCGGGCTTCGGCGTCTTCCGGATGTGAGGATTCCGGGACTCGCCCGCTGCGACAGATGCGCTTTCATCAGGCGAGGAAATGAATCGCGATGAAGACGTTGCACAGCACAAATGCGATCGGGACGACGAAGCGCGAGTACCATCGGATCTTCAAGCCGAGGTCGCGCCGCCGATTCGAGCGATGCGTAATATGCACCGTCATCAGTTCGACGATCGCAAGGAACACGAACACGTAGCACTCCAGAAAGAACGCGTCGATGTAGGTCAGGTACGGTACGCGCGGCATCGTCGCCGAAATCGCAAACGCGAACGCGATAACCGTGAGGATCGTGGTGACGGCGACTTGCAGTTGATTGTCGAGGTCGCTCGCTTCGATCCAGAACGCCGCCCACGACAGCACGACCATCAGGGTCAGCGGCACGATCACCTTCCATACATAGAAGTTCGAGCGCCGCTCGACGGAGATTTCGAAGCGAACCTCCGAGACTTCCGAGCCGTCGAAGAGCTTCCATCGGGTGATGCGCGGCAGCACGGCTTCGAGCTTCCACTGCGCGAGCGAACTGTAGGTTTCGAGCTCGCTCGAGAGCCAGGTTTTATGATCGTTCAGGCTGAACGTCACGAAGCCCGCCGCGGCGGCGACGAAGGGCTGCATGATGATCGAGAGGGTCTGCGTGTCGAACGGAAATCGCTTCAGTTGAAATTTCGACGACAGCACCGCCTTGCATCGCTCGGAGTAATTGACGGTGCCATCAGGCGACACGAGAATTGCCGTGTCGTAACGATCGCGCGGGCTCGCGGCATTTATCATCTCTACTCGCGGTATCCAGAATTCGCCGACGTTGTAGCGCCGCACCAGATCGTCGGGACCGCCGGGCGTAAAGGCGAGCCGCGGATCCTTCCAGCGCTCGAACAGATAAGCGTCGATGGTGAAGTTCTGGTCGACCTCATCGATCGACGCGATATTGAGGATGTGGAGTCCGACCGCGACGTCCATCTGGCCGTGCGTGATCGGCGGACTGAGTAGCGGCTCGCGCGCAGGCGGCGTTGCCGCTGCCCGGGTGCTGGCCCAGAGCAGAATTACGATGCAGAGCCCGACGACGCCTGCGGCGTATGGAATCCTGCGCGCTCCCACCGGTCAGCTTTCCGGCTCGAGCATTTGTTCGGCGCGCACCAAACGATCGAACTCGTCGGGCTTCAGCAGGCCGAGCGCGACGGTCGCTTCGCGCAGCGTGGTGCCGTCGGCGTGCGCTTTCTTCGCGACCTTGGCCGCGTTGTCGTAGCCGATATGCGGGCTGAGCGCCGTCACCAGCATCAGCGATTTTTCCACGCATTGCCGAATCTGCTCGCGATTCGCCTCGATTCCCTCGACGCAATACTTGCTGAACGACACGCACGAATGCGCGAGCAGCATCGTCGAATGCAGAAAATTGTGGATGATGAGCGGCTTGAAGACGTTTAGCTCGAAATTGCCCTGCGAGCCTGCCACCGCGATCGCCGTGTCGTTGCCGATCACCTGGATACACACCATCGTCATCGCTTCGCTCTGGGTCGGATTAACCTTGCCCGGCATGATCGAGGAGCCGGGCTCGTTCTCGGGCAGGATCAGTTCCGCGAGGCCGCAGCGCGGGCCTGAGCCCATCCAGCGCACGTCGTTGGCGATTTTCATCAGCGATACCGCGAGCGTCTTGAGCGCGCCCGACGCCGCGACCATCGCATCGTGCGCGGCGAGCGCAGCGAACTTGTTCGGCGCCGATGTGAATGGCAGGCCGGTGTATTCCGCGATCTTCGCCGCGACGCGGCCTGCAAATTCGCGATGCGTATTTAATCCAGTGCCGACCGCCGTTCCGCCAATCGCAAGCTCGAACAGGTCCGGCAGCGCCGCCTCGATTCTCTTCAAATCGTAGTCGAGTTGCGCGACGTATCCGGAAAATTCCTGGCCGAGCGCGAGCGGCACCGCGTCCATCAGATGAGTGCGCCCGATCTTGACGATATCGGCAAACTCGATCGCTTTGCGATTCAGCGCGTCGCGCAGTTTGCGCAGCGATGGGATCAGATCGCGCGTGACTTCCTCGGCTGCCGCGATATGCATCGCGGTCGGAAACGTGTCGTTCGACGATTGCGACAGATTGACGTCGTCGTTGGGATGAACCGGCTGCTTGCTGCCGAGCACGCCGCCGGCCAGTTCTATCGCGCGATTCGAGATCACTTCGTTGGCGTTCATGTTGGTCTGCGTGCCGCTGCCGGTCTGCCAGATGCGCAGCGGAAAATGATCGTCGAGCTTGCCCGCGATCACTTCGTCGGCCGCCTGCACGATCAGTCGCGCCTTGTCCGGCGAGAGTTTGCCGAGATCGCGATTAATTTCCGCCGCCGCTTTCTTGAGCGTGCCGAACGCGCGCACCACCGACCGCGGCATCCGGTCGAAGCCGATCGAAAAATGCAGCAGCGAGCGCTCGGTCTGCGCGCCCCAATAGCGGTCGCGCGCGACCTCGATCGCCCCCATGCTGTCGGTTTCGGTGCGCTTGCCATTTGCTCGAGCCGAATCGTTTGCCATTTTAATCCTGACGCCGGGTCATGCGGCGTTCCCCTCGCGGCGCAATCATTCTATTCTTGCGCGATCGTCTTGAAAGCGCCGCCGCGGTTTTTTTTGCGACTCTTGGCGGCAGGCTTTTCAGCGCCGCTTAGCCGATATAGTTTAGGGCGAGTATCGTTCACAACAGGAACTTCTGAGGAGAGGCTGAGCAACCATGCCGTGGACTATAACCCGACTCTGCCGCGATTGCGTGGATACCGGATGCGTTAGCGTATGTCCCGTCGATTGCATTTACGAGTACGCGGGTTCGGACAAGGAAAAATTTCCGAATCAGCTCTACATCGATCCCGACGAATGCATCGATTGCGGCGCCTGCGAGCCCGAATGCCCGTGGCAGGCAATTTTCGAGGAGCCGGGAGTGCCGGATCTGCTGCAGGACGACATCGCGCTGAATCACGCCATCCTCGAGATCAAGGATCAGTTCAAGGTGAAGTCGTTCGTGCAGATTGAGCATCCGACGCCCGAGCAGATTGCCGAGAACAAACGCAAATGGGGCATCGATCCCAATAGCTAGGCATTTCAGCTCGCACCTTCTTCACAATCACTTTAAGCGAGAGCAGTCGGCCACGCGATCGAACCGATCGATCAGGTGCGTGTGCAGCGTCGATTCAGCTGAATCGAGACGCTGCGCTATTCTGTGCGGATGAACTCGCGGATAAGAGTTATTGACAGTTCAAAGAAGCAGTCCTAGCAGGCTGCGGAAAAACGAGGAGTTTTCCACTCGATCGGATATAGTGGAGTAGGAAGAGGTTGTAGGAGGAGGTGGCGGAGATGCGTGGGGTGGACCATCAGCAGAGCGGAATGTTCAGCTACATATCGGCGGAGCG
>NZ_JAUSKL010000057.1 GCF_030646925.1 Candidatus Binatus sp.
AAATTGGTCAAATATGGAAACAATGCATATCAATGCAGGAATAATATAATGCGCCTTCTAACCACCGGAGAAACGGCGGAATATCTGCGGCTGAAGGAGCGCAAGCTTTATGAGTTGGTCGCGGACGGCGCCATTCCCTCCACCAAAGTCACCGGCCGCTGGCTGTTTCCGAAGGAAGAACTCGATCACTGGCTCGTCTCGAGTCTCGTACGTCCCGAGGGTCTCGGGCCGGTCGAGCCGATGCCGATCGTCGGTGGCAGCCACGATCCGCTGCTCGAATGGGCCTTGCGCGAGAGCGGATCTGGGCTCGCAACGCTACCGGAGGGAAGCGAGGCCGGTCTTGCCCGGTTCACGCAAGGGGAACTCATCGCCGCCGCGCTCCATCTCCATGCCCTCGACGGCGAGAATGTCGACTCCAATGTAAATCTGATGAGGGACAAGGCGAATTTACTTGATTCCGTGCTGATCGCCTTCGCGCGACGAGAGCAGGGGCTCGTCGTTGCGGCGGGTAATCCGCTCAAGATCGGCTCGATCGGTGATGTCATCAAGAAGCGCGGGCGGGTTGCGATGCGTCCTAAGGGAGCGGGCGCGCAGCTCCTACTTCTGATGTTGCTGCATCACACGAAAGCGAGCATCGATTTGATCAAGTGCATTAGTCCGCCTTGCCCAACTGGCCCTGACATCGCGCAGGCGATCCGCGCCGGCAGGGCTGACTGCGGGATCGCGACCCGGTCGGTGGCGAATACGGCCGGGCTCGATTTCGCTCCGCTGATCTGGGAACGTTTTGATCTCGTTATGCGCCAACGGGACTATTTCCGCCGACCGCTGCAGGCCTTTCTCGGCTTCCTGCGCAGCCCGGAATTGACGACGCGGGCAGAGGAACTCGGAGGGTATGATCTGTCCTCAGCCGGTCAGGTTCGTTATGCGCCGTGAGCTTTGCGGGTTGCGTTACCACAGTCAGCTCGGCCAGCGCGGATTGCCTCTTCTTGGCCGTGATTAGGAGAGACTGTCCCAAAAATGTTTCCATGCGTGAAGACAAGCCCGAATGTGATGAAGCGGCGCGTAGCAAGCGGCCGCGAGTTCGTGGCCGATGCATTTATTCATGCTGTCGGACTGGTCGTTGGTGTGGCGGGAGCTATTACGCTGATGGTGATGGTTGCGTCCCGCGGCACTCCATTCGAGTTGACCGCGGTATCGGTCTACTCGAGCGGGCTTCTCGCCATGCTGGGTTGTTCCGCAGCGTACAATTTAGCTCGATTCAGCAGCAGACGTGAGTTGCTACGCCGCTTCGATCATGCCGCAATCTTCGTGATGATTGCCGGCACCTATACTCCTTTCACTACCCTGCGTCTGGAGGGAAATTGGGCGATCGGGTTGAGCGTGACCGTGTGGTCCATCGCTGCCCTCGGTGTCGCACTTAAACTGACGCGTTCAGGATGGTCCGAGGCCCTATCGATTGCGACATATCTGGCTCTCGGCTGGATCGGGATCATTGCCTTGCAACCTCTCTTGGATTCACTTGCGCTCTCGACCTTGGTGCTGCTCGCCATCGGTGGCTTGCTCTACACAATCGGCGTCATCTTCCACGTTTGGGAGAAGCTGCATTTCCAAAATGCGATCTGGCATGGCTTCGTGCTGGCCGCGGCTGGCGTTCATTACGCTGCCGTCATGAGCGCGATTCTCGTGATACGTCCGCACATCTGAACTACCCGGACAGCTGCTCATGCACCAGTACGGCAAGTGTGTAGATGGGTCGTATTACGTGCGATCTCCCTTCGGTCGGCTGTCGACACCTTGGGAAACGCGCAAATTCTTCTCCCGGTTCCTTGCTGACTACGGCACCTGCTAGACTGGTTCGCGGGAGATCGCGCCTTCGCCGGTTAACCATCTGTTTTTGTGAGAAATTTTTGATACGCGATGATTTGCTCGACATTTCCGTGGATGACCCGCGCTATCACGCCACAGCCGAAGCAAGAGAGCGTAATAAGAACATCGAGTCTCCGGATTTGACCGACTCGTTTAAACGGGCATTTCCGCTGTTCGGTTCTTCGCTGATTTGCAGTGAACTCGAGGACTGCACATGTTGGGATGGTTTCATGCACTGATGCCAAGGGAAGAGCGCTTCTTCGAGCTATTTGCGCGTCATTCGGAGAAACTCGTCGCCGGCGCCGAGGGGCTACGCGCGATGCTCGAGGGTGACGCCGCGGTTTCGCGCCACTTCCAGGTCGTAATGGATCGAGAGCAGGAAGCCGACGACATCACACGCGAAGTGCTGCTCGCCGTCCGTCGCACCTTCATCACGCCGTTCGATCGCGGCGATATCCAGGATCTTATCACCTCGATGGATAACGCGATCGATCAGATGCAGAAGACCGCCAAGACCATCGTGCTGTTCGATGTGACGTCCTTCACACCACAGATGAAGGAGATGGCGGACGCAATCGTAAAATCCGCAGGTCTTGTCCGGGAAGCGATTCCGCTGCTTCATTCCATCAGCACGGAAGCCGTCCGTCTCAGCGGTATCACCGAACAGATCTCGCAGATCGAAGGACGCACCGATGAACTTCACGATTTGGGTCTGAAAGAGCTTTTCCGGATCCATTCCAACTCCAACCCGATGGCGTTCATCATCGGCAACGAAATCTACGATCATCTGGAAAAAGTGGTCGATCGCTTCGACGACGTGGCGAACGATATCCACGGCATTGTCATCGAACACGTGTGACGGCGTCGGAGCGGAATAATCATGGATGCCGTCGCGCTCGGCTTGCCTTTCCTGATTTGCCTCATTGCCATTGCGCTGCTGTTTGATTTTCTGAACGGTCTTCACGATGCCGCAAATTCAATCGCGACGATCGTGTCAACGCGAGTGTTAAAACCTCAATATGCCGTCGCCTGGGCGGCTTTTTTCAACTTCATCGCCTTTTTATTCTTCGGACTGCAAGTGGCCGAGACGCTCGGCACCGGCATCATATCGGCCGAGATCGTGGATCCGCGTGTCGTCTTTGGCGCTTTGATGGGCGCGATTGTCTGGAACCTCGTTACCTGGGGCTTGGGGATTCCGTCGAGCAGCTCGCACGCTTTGATTGGGGGTTTGGTGGGCGCCGGCACCGCCAAAGCGGGCCTCAACGCCATCGTTTGGGGCGGGCTCGGGAAAACTGGGTTTGCGATTGTTCTTTCGCCGCTCTTGGGTTTTGTCCTCGCACTATTCTTGGTGCTCGCGGTGTCATGGATCTTCGTGCGGTCGACGCCTTTTGCCGTGGATCGCACCTTCCGTATGTTCCAGTTCGTGTCGGCCTCGCTCTATTCGCTCGGCCACGGCGGCAACGACGCCCAGAAGACGATGGGCATCATCGCCGTCCTGCTCTACTCGCAGGGCCATCTTGGAAGCGAGTTCTATGTTCCGTTCTGGGTCGTATTGACGTGTCAGGCGGCCATGGGGCTCGGGACGCTCATCGGAGGCTGGCGGATCGTGCATACCATGGGTTCGAGAATCACGCGCTTGACCCCGATGCAGGGGTTCTGCGCTGAAACGGGCGGAGCAGCGACCCTGTTCCTTGCGACTTGGCTGGGCATCCCGGTTTCGACCACCCATACGATCACGGGATCGATCATCGGCGTCGGAGCAGCACGAAAAGTGTCGGCCGTGCGATGGAACGTGGCCAACAACATCGTCTTTGCTTGGATCGTGACCTTACCCGCGACGGCGTTCATAAGTGCGCTGTGCTATGTGGCCGTGGGGTTGTTCGGCTGAGCTTGCCGCCGCTGGCCTTTGCGCCGCCGCGGCTCTGTCTCTGGAGAGGCAACTAGGTGCTTTGCTAAACCGACCCCGCGCCGGGACGTGCGGATCTCCTTGCAGCGAGAGCATAGCTTAGTTGGTAAAGCAGCCGACTCTTAATCAGCAGGTCGGAGGCTCGAGCCCTCATTTGCGCACCAAATTCTCCAATTATATCTTGGCGAATGGAATAAAGACCGGCACCTCAGTGTATTGCCGAATGCCGTGCCGTGGCGTTTAATCGAATACAACAACGTGTGGGAGGAAACAAAATGACCTGCTTGCTGCGTCTGTCGGCGTTTTTCCTGTTTGTTATTGCGCTGGTGTTGCCTCAGTCCCAGCTTTTGGCGCAAACCTATCCGACGAGGGCTGTCACGGTTGTCTGTCCGTTCGCGGCGGGCGGCTCTGCCGACACCATCATGCGTCTGATCGGCCAGCATCTTACCGAGAAATGGAAACAGCCGGTCGTGGTCGAGAACAAGGTGGGCATCGGCGGCAACGTCGGCACCGACGCGGTAGCCAAATCCGCGCCCGACGGCTACACGCTTCTGATCGTGCCGAGCTCGATTGCGATTGCCCCGCACCTCTATACCAAGCTTGCTTTCAACCCGATCAAGGATTTCGCACCGATCACGCTGATCGGAAACATCCCGATGGTCTTGGTCGTGCATCCTGATTTCCCGGCCAAGTCGGTCGCCGAGCTGATCAAGCTCGCCAAGGAGAAACCGGGTGAAATCGCTTATGCGTCGGCCGGAAACGGATCGACCAATCATCTCGCCACTGAGATGTTCATGGCGCAGAACGGCATCAAACTCCTACACGTGCCCTACCGTGCCAATCCGCAGGCCATCATCGACGTGATTGGCGGCCGGGTACCGGTGTTCTTCGACTTCGTGCTGACCGGAGCGCCGCACGTGCGCGAGAACAAGGTGCGCGCGCTCGCCACCACCGGTCCCAAACGCTCGCCGGTGTTGCCCAACGTGCCGACGGTGGTCGAGCAAGGCATCAACTTCGAGGCGGGCACTTGGTTTGGCATCTATGCGCCGGCCGGCACGCCGCGTCCGATCATCGAGAAGGTGAACGCCGACGTGCTTGCCGTTCTCGCGATCCCCGCGGTGAAGGAACGGCTCGCCATTCTCGGCGTAGAGGTCTACGCGAAGGGACCCGCAGATCTTGCCGCCCTCACCAAGGCTGACCTCGATCGCTGGGGGCCGATCGAGAAACAGGTGGGCATCAAGCTCGATTGACATACGGATCCACGTCGAAGGCTTCTTACGTTCGACCGAGGCTCCGGGTTGGCCT